>JAGHBD010000053.1 GCA_021161135.1 Thermoplasmata archaeon | reverse complement strand
CCTCAATATAGAAGCCCTTTACCCGTACATTATCTGCAGTAACAAACAATCCGTCACCAACATCGCGAATAATTGCATTTTTCTCCCCTATTAAAGTGATTGATTTATACAAGTTACAGCCCTGATAAATTCCTGAATACACATAACAACTTCCATTCTCTCTAAGAGAGTCGACAGCCTGCTGTAAATTGGAGAAGTGATCTAAACCCCAACCCGGTGTATTGGTTGTATAATCATCGTCTACCCACACAAATAACGGCATCCTTTCAATAGGATAAACTAATGGCCTATAATCCCCTATATAGTAAGGCAATTCACCTATACCATCTCCATTTCCGTCATAGCCTTTATAATCATCCCAATAGTTGCCAATGCTGCTGTTCCATATATTGTGGCCTGTATCATATGCATTTATTCCATTGTTTATGAAATTATTGTGATGTATTGTATTGTTGAAAGAATCAATTGCATATATTCCATAGCCAACATTATCTGCTATCAAGTTACTCTCTATTGTGTTATTCTCCGATTCCTCTATTCTTATTCCTATTCTGTTGCCAGAAAAATTGCTATTTATAACAGTTGAATTACGCGCATTTTTCAGCCATAGCCCGCAGAAAGAGGCAAATGCTGTAACATTTTTTATGATCACATTTTCTGAATCCTGTACTTTAATGCTTTTGTTCTCAATATCATGTATTTCTGTATCCTGAATAATGCAATTTTCTGCTCCTTCAATCACAATTCCCCACTCTGTTTCATATACTGTTGAATGAGTAATGGTAACATTTGTTGCACTAATTTTCATTGCTACGGGAAGGTCATATATGGTGCAGTTAATTACTGTTACATTATCAGAAAGGATCTCAAGCCCATACTCTTCATTTCCATGTATTATGCAATTTTTTATAGTTACATTGACATTATCGGAAAAAATTCCTGTGCCTATCCCCGCCAGCAGCCCATTA
This sequence comes from Thermoplasmata archaeon, assembly GCA_021161135.1. Classification (GTDB taxonomy): domain Archaea; phylum Thermoplasmatota; class E2; order UBA202; family JdFR-43; genus JdFR-43. Next base: position 20,439 of record JAGHBD010000053.1, on the reverse strand, counting down.
TTTATAGTTAAATTTTCCACAGTAACATTGTTTTGGACAATATTTACTGCATAATTTCTGCCATTCCCATCTATAACAACTTTCCCCGCCGCCTCTCCAATTATTCGCAACTCCTTATCGACCCATATGTTGCCCTCGTAAGTCCCTTCAAAAATATAGATTATATCCCCATCATTTGCAGCATTTATTGCTGCCTGAATATCATTAAATTTATTATTGGAGGGATCAGGTGTAAAATCATCATCTACAAAGAGCACATTCCCATATGGCAAAGGATTCGCTGTATAGGGATAAATTGTAATTATCAAAATACCCATGAGCAGAAGTAATCCCATCCCCTTTTTTGTCATGATAAGTTAAAAATCTATCTGCACTTAAATCTTTTTATTTTTTCCGAATGACGAGAGATTGCACAAATCATTCCTTCCTTATATCCTCCAGTATCTCTTTAGCCCTGTCCATTCTTATCTTGCCTTCTTCAATCATCTTTTTAGCAACCACCTCAATTTCATCTCCCTTTGCTCCCGCCATTACAGCTATATTCTGTGCATGCAATTTCATATGTCCTGCCTGAATGCCTTTTGTTGCTAAAGCACGGAGGGCAGCGAAATTCTGTGCAAGGCCAACGGCTGCCATTATTTCCGCCAGTTCCTTTGCCGTCTTAACACCCATTATTTTAAGGCATATTTTCGCCATTGGATGAACTTTTGTTGCTCCCCCCACAATTCCTACAGCGAGCGGGAGTTTTATTCTCCCCCGCAGATTCCCATCCTCAGTTTTTTCCCATACGGTGAGAGGCTTATATCCATTCATTGCCGCATATGCATGTGCCCCCGCCTCGACAGCCCGCCAGTCGTTGCCAGTTGCTATGACAACAGCATCTATTCCATTCATTATTCCTTTGTTATGTGTAGCCGCTCTGAATATATCGAGGACAGCAAACTCATATGCCTTAACAACTCTGTCAACAACATCTTCGCCCCCTATATTTTCCTTCCTGTAAATCACCTCAGCTTCCGCCAAACGATATATGGCAAGATTTGAAATTATGCGGAGTAAAGCTTTGCCTCCCGTTATTTTTTCAAGGAGAGGAGCTACAGCTTCAGCCATTGTATTCACAGCATTTGCCCCCATTGCATCCCTCACATCAACAAGGAGATGCACCACCATCATATCATCGCTCAGCCATTTTGCCTCGATGTCTTTTGCTCCTCCTCCAAGTTCAACAAGTATTTTATCCTGGGCATTTGCTAAGCTGATTATATCATCTTTATGCTCCAGTATTTTTTCTTTTGCATCTCTATTTGGATTTAGAATTTGTATCTGTCCAATCATTACTGGCTCGGTAGCCTTTGCTTTAAAACCATCTGGTCGAGCCATTTTTGCAGCATTGGAAGCGGCGGCAACCACAGATGTTTCCTCAATCGCCATAGGTATCAAAAGTTCTCTCCCATTTATTATGAAATTTGTTGCTATTCCCAGCGGGAGCTGCATACTTCCTACCACATTTTCTATCATTATATTGGCAATATCTTTGGGAAGAGCACAGAAGGAAAGTAGCATTTCCGCTTCTTCATCGCTCAGCCCAGCAAATTCTTTAACAATCTTCACTCTTTCTTCAATTGGCATTTTATAAAATCCGGGAATACGCGACGATTTCATGGAGATAAAATGTGATATCATATATTTGTTTATTGTTATATTGTTAAAATAAATGTTAAGAAAATTCAAAAGATATTTTATATCTCTCTCCGTTTTAAATCAATGGTTGAGTTACTCCCAAAGAAATTCATGATACTTCTCGAAATTTCCACAGGCGAATATCATAATTTGGGTCAGATTGCAGAAAAAATTGGCATAACAAAGCAAGGGGTTCATGAATATATGAAAAAAATGCGGGAGGAAGGTCTCATAGAAATTATTGAGGGAAAATATCGTGTTACAGTAAAAGGCGTGGAGGCTATTTTTTCCTATCTTGATAAACTCGATAGATATCTTGGAGAGAAAAAGAAGAAGCTGAATATAATGGAGTATTCGGTGGCAATAGCTGGTGATGATATAAAAAAAGGGGAAAGAGTGTATCTTGCAATGGAAAATGGCTACTTGCATGCATATAAAAGTAAAAAAACTCCCGCTTCTGCCACAGCAGCTGAAAATGCAAGAAAAGGCGAGGATATTGCGATTAAAAACATAAGAGGAATAATAGAATATCCTTTTGGAAAGCTCCATCTCTTTTCTCTTCCAACTATAAAAGAGGGAGGGAGTAAAAGATTGGAAATAAAAAAACTGAAAAAAGCCATTGAGAAAATAAAAGCCGATAGAATCGGTGTTTCCGATGTGGTGGCAAAAGTGGCGATAGAAAAAGCAGGGATAAAATATGATTTTGAATTTTGCCCCATTCAGACTGCCCTTGAAGCAGTGCAAAAAGGACTCACTGTTATTCTGCTCGGCGAAGAAAAAGAGATAAGATATGCCATATCAAAAATTGAAGAATATAATGCCAATGCACTGAAAGAAATAGAATACAAGTTGCATGATTTCAGTAGCTGAAAATATCTTCCGCCTTCATTATCTCCCGCAGCAGCGAGGTGGCATAGCAGCCTTTTGGCAGGAAAAAGGATAGATATAAATTTTTGTCATCAAATTCCCATTTAATATTTTTCAATGGCACAGCAATTACCCGTCTCATCCCCTTACATGCAAACTCTGGCATATGCGGCATTTTGAATTCTTCCTCATTTATTCCTTCCTCTCTCGCAATTTCCTCTTCTATCTCTCCCATTTCTCCCTCTGCTTTAAGCAAATCGTAGCCATAAATGGCGGCGGATGGAAAACATTTCTCTCTTTTAATCTGCTTATTGATTTTTTCTTTGTTGCCTTTATTAACTTTTATACCTTCATTGCTCTGTATAACCATTTCATTTTCCCATAGAATAACGATATCCCCTTCTACCGCCTCACTGAGAGGTAATCCTTTTTTTATTCTTCTGGATAAAATTTTGTTGAATAAATATGATTGGTAAGCATGGAGAAATATTCTAACTAAATTTTTCGGTAATTTAAGCAGAGCTTCTTTCCATTCATTGGGATGGAGAGCAAGATGCTCTATTATTCTCCTCTCAAAAACAAGCTTTTTTGGGTAAAGTTTTAGAGCTTCCTCAAAATCTCTTGTTTCCTCTAAAAATTTCCTAGCCTCATAACTTTCCTCATCTTCCCCTTTAATTGGATGAGCTATATAAGTCATCACAGCTCTCTCAAAATCATTTTTGAGAATATATTTGCCAACCAGATGCGTTATAGGCCTAGCAATGCCAAATCGCTGAACGCCGAAAAAATTTGGCATTAAAGCAAGTTTTTCTATTTCATGCATCACTTTCTTAACATCTTCTTCTCCCGCCTCGATATCCCTTATTACAATATGGAATCTGTTTCCTATGAGCTTACCAGAATAAATGGGCTTGGAGGATTTATACAAAATATCGATTTCAACATCTGGTATTTTTACATTTTTTAGCTTCTCAATGCTTACTGGAAATGACATGATTTGTGTGGTTATTGCTCTCTTGTCCTTTATTCCTGCATATCCTATTGAATTTGGTGAAATTCTGAGGCTGTAGGCCAGCTTTTCTATGAGACGGTTCATTTCCCAGTTTCTTGCCTTTACTCTTGCTATAACATATCTTCCATTGGAGGGCGGAGGATAAATGGAAACTTCTTCAACAATAAAATCTTCTGGCTCTTTCTTTATCTTGCCTCCTACGCCTCTCGCCTTCGTAACAAATACCTCTATACCTATCTCTTTTTCCATTAATTTTATTCCTCCAGCTGCTGGAGCAAGGCCTCGATATCTTTCCGCAATTCTTTTATTGCCTTCTTAACAACCTTTTTCACATTGCTTCCTTCCTTTACCCTTACATAAAACTCTGGGTTGGAGATAAGGGGATGCTCAACTCTCCATTCAGCATATTCAACTTCATCATATTCCAGCAGCTTTTGTTTTAGCGGATTCAATATTGTTTTTTCCTTTATAACCTCAAATTCCAACTCCCTTTCATTTTCCTTTTTTATCTTCAATTCCATTTATATCACCCTGTCAAGATTTCCTTCACCATAATCATCTGCTACTTTCCTTTCCTCAATCCTTCCACATGATGGACATTCAAGTAATTTATTTTTCCTTATAAGAGGATTTCTGCAGTTTGTACAATATGCCCTTATCACTCCATATTCTCTTCCTTTGGTCGAGAGCTGTATAGCTGGCTCCACTCTTATTATTTTAGCCCTAATTATATCTCCTATTTTGAACTTTTTCCTTATATCATCAACAAATTCATTGCTTATGTTGGATATGTGAATGGCAGCGTCTTTTTCTCCCGCTATCTGTCTTTTTTTACCAGCTATATGGAGTATTTTTACTATAACCATTGCCTCCGAAAGTTGTTTCACCTCGCATATTGCTGTATCACCTGTTTTTAGCAGAAGTGGAGATTTTGCAAGCGGCTCAACTATAGCAAGCATTCTCTGCCTGTCTACTCTAAATCTACCCACGATACTGGCTATTATCTCGCCATTCCTTTCATATGTCCCCTCGCCTGGCTGCAGCTCCTCGCTGATTGCCACTTTGTCGCCTGGCAACACCGTCGTCCCTTCCTTAAGCATGGTATGTAAATCATCTGGTATTTAAATATGTTGTTTGATGGTTGTTGTTTCACCAAATAACAAAAAATATATACAGAGAGAAATTTAACATCGAATGAAAAAAATGCTTGTGGTGGCTATCATTATACTACTTTTAATGCCATTGAATCAGTCAAGAGAGGGGGGTTTTAATGCAAAAACCATACCCACCAAAGAAGATGTTTTTGGCTTTGTCCTTGCTTTACAAAAAAAAGTTGCTACCATGAAATTCCTCAAACCATCTGACTTAATGGAGGAGATTGTCGCTGAAACAGATAACATAGATTATTTTCTCAATGAAGATCTGTTTCTGGAAGATGCAATGAAAGAATTTTATGAGGCAGAAGGAATTTCATATACAAACGAAAGTATTGCATCATTCATGGCAGAATTAAATTCATCCTTCAGCGGTGAGCAGATTAGGGCAATTTCTCTCCTCCTGCTTTCATACGCTCATGCCATAGATGCAACTTCAAGGCAGGAACAAATTGATGAAGTTTTACACATTTGCCAGAATGTGAGGAAAGCAGCATATATTTTAAGTAATTGTAGCCTCGATCACAGCGTTTCAGATGCTTATGATGCCATAATGCTCGGCAGCAGTATGGGCGAGGATTATGGAGGAGAATATAAATTCATTATCGATTTCGGCGGCAATGATAAATATGAAAAAAGAAATAATTCCTTCCTGCTCGATTTAAAAGGAAATGATAGTTACGAAGCCCTTTTCTCCAATGAAAGCGTATCTCTTGCTTTTGATATCGATGGAAACGATGAATATGTAAATGCGCCTTATGCCAAAGGAGGAATCTGCTTTTTAGTTGATGGGGAAGGAGACGATAAGTATAAAGGAACAACAGCCTCTTCATGGAATGGAGGACTATCCCTTCTATTTGATTTGGACGGAAACGACATATATGATGGAGGAAGTCTCACTCAGAGTTACAGCAATAACGCTTTCTCTTTACTTGCAGACATAAAGGGCGATGATATTTACCAAGCTAAAAATCGCTCACAGGCATGCAGCGAGGATGGCGGCATATCCTTGCTGCTGGATCTATATGGAAACGATGCTTTTTTTGCAGATGATTATTCACAGGCATATGCAAATGGTTTCCCTCACACCTCCATATCCATTTTCATAAATTTGGCTGGGGATGATTATTATGAAGCAGGCAGTTTCTGTCAGGGGTATGGAGAAAAAGGGGGCATAGCTTTCCTTTTCGATTTTTTGGGCGAAGATGGCTATCATGCATTACAGTTTTCACAGGCCTCTTCAGCATGGCTCGGAATGGCTGTATTGATAGATGGAGATGGAAAAAACAAGTTTTCGAGCTCCCTTTTCAGCCAGGGTAGTCAGAGATGGGGTGGATATTCGTTCTTCCTGCAGGATTTTGATTCAGAGGATATATACGAAATACTTCAGCTTCCAGAGAGGATCGGCATTGATTTATGGAATCTCTTTGGCAATTTCTTTTAAAGTTATCTCCACAATTTCTTCTGCTTTGCCAATATAGTTGCGTGGATTGAAAAGGGCATCGATATCATCTATTTTCTCAACAATTTCTCTCTTTTCCTTCAAAACGTTTTTGAGGTGCATTTCCTTTTCCAGCGCTTCCATTGCACACTGCCTCATTATTTCGTGCGCCTCCTGCCTGCTCATTCCTTTTTCGACGAGTTTTATCATAATTGCCTCGGTGAATATCAATCCCTTGCTTATCTCTATGTTTTCTGCCATTTTTTCTGGATTAACTTTAAGGCTTGAAAAAACTTTTCTCATTTTGAATAATATCCAGTCAGTTAGGACTAAGGCATGAGGTATTATAAAGCGTTCTGCTGATGAATTGCATAAATCACGCTCATGCCACTGAACTGCATTTTCCCATGCAGGCAACAAATTGCTCCTTATCACTCTCGCCAATCCACAAATTTGCTCACACGTTATCGGATTTCTTTTATGAGGCATTGTTGAAGAGCCAACTTGCTTTTCCTCAAAATATTCCTCCACCTCCGCAATTTCGTTCCTCTGCAAATTTCTAATTTCTGTGGCAAATTTTTCCAAAGAAGTGGCAACGTTGGCAAGGAAAGATAACAGAGCGATATAGCGGTCTCTTCCAACAATTTGCGTTGCTGGCATTTCCGCTTTCAAGCCCAATTCCTTCATTACAAAATCCTGTATCTCGAAAAACTTATCGCCGAAGGCAGCGCCAGTGCCAACCGCCCCAGCCATTTTCCCAACTGCCATCTCCTCCTTAATTTGCTGCAATCGCCTATAATGGCGAAGCATTTCTTTAGCATAAACAGCCATTTTCAGGCCAAAAGTTATCGGCAAAGCATGCTGTCCATGGGTGCGGCCAATCATTATCGTCGCCTTATATTCTTCAGCAAGTTTTGATATCGCCTTAATCAGCCCTATAATTTGCTCTTCAATTATATGTAATGCATCAATAATTTGAAGGGCATTGGCGGTATCAACGATGTCGTAAGATGTTGCTCCAAGATGCACATATTTGCCGTATTCACATTGCTCGGCTAAAGCCTTAACCATTGCCATTACATCATGCCTTATTTCCGCTTCAATTTCTTTAACTCTTTCAAGCTTTACATACTGCAAACTGGCTTTTGATGCTATTTCTTCAGCCGCCTCTTTCGGAATATTACCAACATGAGCATGAGCTTTAGCCAGTGTTGCCTCAACCTTAAGCCAGTATGAAAGGCGGGATTCTTCGCTAAAAATTCTTTTTATCTCTTCTCTTCCATAACGAAAGTCCAAGGGACAAATCATGTGATTAAATGGATATGGATATAAATCATTTCTGAATTACTTTCATGAAGATAGTAGATGTGAAAAGTGTGCCATCAGCACCAAACCCTCATGGAGTAGATGCAAGAAAGATATATGATAAAGAGTATGCTCAGGTAATCGTCCTAACTCTTAAGCCAGGAGAAAGATTAAGGAAGCATATAACGCCTGTTGATGTATTCTTTTATGTGATAGAAGGAAAAGGGATAGTTGAAATTGGTGATGAAAAAGAGGAGGTGCATGCTGACATGCTGGTTGAGAGTCCAGCAAATATACCTCATTGCTGGTATAACGAAAGCAATGAAATTTTGAAGATTCTTGTTGTTAAAATGCCAAGACCAAAGGAAGCAACAAGATTGTTGTAAAAACTATAATCCCATTCTGTAAGCCATTAAAAGATAAACTATAACATCTCTCATATGCTCGCCAAATTTTTCTTCTGTAAATTTTCTTATAACTTCTGGGGTCTGCAATTCATCGTTAAAATAAAAATGAGAAATTGCTTTTCTCACCCCCAAATCATCTGCTGGAAGTATATTCAAGCCCATTGAAGCCACCATAACAAGCTCTGCAGTCCATCTTCCAATGCCCCTAAATTGACGAAGAGTTTCAATTATTTCATCTGGTTTTCTATCTCTAAGTTTTTCAACATCGAAACCTTTCATAACTTCCTTTGAAAATTCTTTTATATATTCTGCCTTCCTCAAACTCAACCCACAATTCCTGAGTTGTTGGATTGATGCATGAGAAAGTATATTTGGAGAAGGAAAATCATACACATATTCATTCATGAAAAATACCCTGTCTCCAAATTTTTCGACTATATTCGCTATTATATTTTCCGCAACTTTCAGTGAAATTTGCTGCTGAACAATTGCCTTAATCACGCCCTCATAGATGCTAATACTCATCAAACCAGCTTTTCCAAAGCCATACAGCCGTTCTTTAATTTTTCTCAGCACAGCATCTTCTTCCATAAATTTGTATAAGTTTGTAGCATCTTCAATTCCAAGCAATTTTTTAATAGCGTTCTCAACAAATTTTCTTTCTCTTTCTTTTAGATTTATGGAATAAAAGACAATTGTTGATGATTTTCCTGTAACAATAACTGGTACTTTTTTATTAGCCAATTCTATACTCCTCATCCACTTCGTCCCTTTAATAATGCAGGGCGTAGGCCTTTCTGGCAGAATGGCAAATTTTAATTTCAATTTCCAATCGAAAGGAAAATCAACTTTAATTTTCCACTGCATCTTTCCTCCTCGCCTCGTTTGCCAGCATGTGTGCCTGCCTTACTGGCTCAGGAATGCTGTACTTCATGAATTTTTTTGCTATTTTATATGCTGAATCAACGCTTATTTTGTTGCCTGGAGAAACAAAAATCTTTCCCAATCGCCTTGCAACCTTTCTCCTGCCTATAAAAACATAGCCATCTTTTTCCATGCCGCACAACAGCTTCTTTGCTATCCCTATAGTAGCAATATCATGCAACACACCAAAATGACATGCTATGCCAAAAAGGCGAGGATGGAGCAAGCCGTTGCCGTCGAGCATAACAATGCTGGGCTCTTCATCTTTCATCAATTCATTTAGCACTGGCAGCTCACGATATGCCAAATAAGTTGGAATGTAAGGGAATGAAATTTTCATTTTCACTATCTTCTTTTTTATTAAATTACCTTCTCTATCAAATTCCACGTAAGCTCCGTAGGCAAAGCGTTTTGTATAAGAAACATCTATGGCTGCAATGCTGCCTATCTCAAAATCATCTTCTGTGACAACTTTCTCCCTCAATTCTTCCTGCTCCTGCCTTAATTTTTTTAATGGATAGTCGGTCTTAAAATCATCAAAAAGATATTTTGTCAAATCTATCTTGCCATCGATAATTTCAATGCCATCATTTTTAAGCAACTTTATTTTCTTTTCTATACCAGTAGCATATCCGCCCAGACTTCCATCACTTTTTATCACTCTATAGCATGGCACCTCCTTATATGGATTCTGATTCAGCATCACACCTACAGCTCTAGAAGCTATAACATCACCCAAAGCTCTTGCAATGGCTCCATAAGTGGAAACTTTGCCCCTCGGTATCTGCTTCACAAGTTCATATGTTTTCTCGTAAAGGTTCATGAAAATAAAAAAGTAAGGAAATTAAAGTTTAGTGCATGAAAATGCGATTTGTTTGTCTACTGGCTTTTCTCGCCTTCATCGTAAGCAATATAAAAATAGTATAGTTTTTGGATAGGAGCAGTAAATGAATATATACAGCCGTAAATTTATTCTAATGGTAGCTACTGCAGTGCTTGCTTATATCATCGCAATATATTATATAATTTCAGTGGAAATGGTTGTGGCATGGAGAATATTCGAAATTGCCTTTATCGTTGCCGTCTTCATCATCCTTTTTATCAGAAAAGATGAGAAGGGAATAAAGTGGTGGTTACTCCAAACAGCAATTATTCTTTTACTTGTGGCAATATATCTTCTGCTCCGCATAATTTGAAACTTCTCCATTGTTACAACAAAAAGGTAAAAATAAAAAAGGCGGAAGAAAATAAGGTATTACAATGGACATATACAGTCGCAAATTTATCATCATGCTGGCAGTTGCTGCTGTTGCGCTTGCTTATTCTACAATCATATACTATATAGCAGCTGGCGAGTTTACATACATATCTTTTAAATCATTTCTTGGGGTAGTGATTACTGTTTTGGCAATCATAGCTATTATGAGAGGAGAGGATATAGAAAAGGCCAGAAAATGGTTCTGGAAAATATTTTTTATCATAGTAATAGTTCTTCTGCTTGCATCTATTTTCTTCGGTCTTGAACTATGAGTTAATTCTGCCATAATGATTAAAAATTACGACTGAATGAACAAATGAAAGGCATCGTTGCCACCGGAAAGGTGAATTGATGGATGCATTCACACGAAGGATCATAATTTTAATGGCAATCGCCGCTTTCCTGCTCGTTTATCTTGTGGCAGTATATTATATATGGGCTGGGGAAATGACTGTTGTAACATGGAGAATATTTTATGCATCTATCACTGTAATTATTTTAGCAGCCATCATTTTCCTTAGCAGAGGAAATGATATAAAGATGAAATGGTGGTTCTGGAAATTGATTATTTTGTTGATTTTGTTAGCGGTCTCTCTCATTATTTCGGCTTTCATGCACCTGCTACAATATTTTTAATAATGTAGCGCTCCACTGTTTCCTTTTACAGTTCTCATAAATATTTTCAAAAAGGTTTTATTTGAATTGCCATTTATACACGTGGATTTAACAAATTATGAAAAAAAGGTATTGTATGGCATAGTAAAGTTTCCAAATGACAATGACCGCCAGCTTGCCGAAAAATTTGGTATGAGACAATCGACGGTGGCAGCTATAAGGAAAAGGCTGGCTGAGGAAGGATATTACAAAATTTATGCCATACCAATGCTTCAAAATTTTGGCGCCGAGTTGATGGCAATAATCCACACAAATTTTAATCCCGTTATACCTTTAGAAAAAAGAATAGAGATAACAGAGGAAAAAATTGAGGCAGCAGAGGAAATTTTCTTTTCAATGGGTGAAGAGGATAAAGGTTTCTCATTAAGTTTTGCCAAAAATTATACAGCAATAGGAAAAATAAATGACATACGAACTCTTACCTTTGGCTCTCTTGGCCTGCTTGAAAATGAGTATCCTCAGGAAGTCGTTTTTCCATTTGAAATAAGCAAGATATATCGCTTTTTCGATTTTTCATCAACTCTTGCAGCCCTCTTTAATCTTGATGAAACAGAGGAGGATGCAAAAAATTTCTTCCAGATTAAAAATGCCTCACTTTCAAAAAGGGAGCGAAAAGTATTGTGCAAGATTATTGAGTATCCTGGAGCTCCATCAAAAGAAATTGCGGAAATGCTCGGCATAACACGCCATACAGTGGGCAGAATGAAGAAAAAGTTTCTTGATGAAGGCTACATCAGAATGGTTGCCATTCCAAGTTTTGAAAAACTTGATTTTAGAATCCTCGCTTTTTATCATGTGCTTCTCAATCCTCATTCCCCGCCAGATTTTGAAAAGGATGAACTCAAATGCCTTCTTTGCCCTGGCGTGATATTTTTTGCTGCCCGCCGCTTCGAATTTGTTGCCATTTCCATACACACAGATTATGAATCTTATAAGATGTGCAAAACGGAGATAATGCAGCGTTTGAAGGAAAAGGAATGGATTTCTTCGCCCCCCCTTGTAAGAACGTACAGTTTAAACAAGGCAAGGATAATCAAAGATTTTAACTTTTTACCCATAACAAAAAAATTAATAGCCCCATAGATATAAACATGGGATGCGGGGGTAGCCAAGCGGTCAACGGTGCAGGGCTTAGGACCCTGTGGCGCAGGCCTTCGTGGGTTCGAAATGGCATAAGCCACGAAAATCCCACCCCCCGCATGCCAACTTATTTTTATATGCTACCATTTTCAATCATGCACAAAGTCCTTAGGCTTCTTCAACATGCAGGGAAACTCAAAGAAATAGAAAGGAAAGGATGGAAAAGAGCTGGTGTAGAAAAGCCGGAAAGTGTGGCATGCCACAGCTATCGCGTCGCCTTTCTCGCAATGCTTGCTGGGGATATTTTGGGCCTCGATACAGAAAAAATGATTAAAATGGCTTTACTGCATGACTTGGCGGAAGCAATCATAGGAGATATAACGCCTTATGAAATGGAAAGGGAGGAAAAGGAAGGGAAGGAGGAAAAGGTAATGAAGGAATTGCTCGATGGTTTTGATGAATATTACAGACTATGGAGAGAATATATGGAAGGAAAGAGCGAGGAAGCAAAAATTGTGCAGGAAATTGACAAACTCGAGATGATTCTGCAGGCATATGAATATGCCGGTGTATATGGAAAAGAAAAATTGATGGAATTTTTTGAGGAGGAAAATATAAAACATCCGATGCTTGTTTCTATCCTGAAATCACTTTAATCTCTCCTCCCTGCAAGATATATTATGCCTCCAACAATCATGTATGCAATGGTGCAAAATACCCAGTTTCCGAAGAACTTGAAAAGGAGGGAGAGAAACCAGAATAATGCCTGCAGAGGGCGAAATTCATATTCCTGCTCAAGTCCGCCAAAGAAAGCAGATATTTCTGGTGAAAAAATAAAGAAAATCATAAATAACACAAAAAGGAATAGAAGCATGACTATTATTTTGTCCCTTCTCATTCTGGAACAATAACTTTAAGCCTTTTTAAAGCTTGCAATTTTTCTTGCCGCCCTATTTTCGCCTCCTCCAAACCCTGCTTTAAAACATGTATTGCCTCATCCATTGCTTTCCTATCCACAGGATAGGGCACTCCATCCTTGCCCCCCACAGCAAATGAATATTTTACAGGATCTTTCCATGATGGTGGCTTTCCGTAGATTATGTCAGAAATATAAGCTAATGCTCTTACCGTTGATGGGCCAACATCTTTAATTGATAGCATTTCTTCATAATTGCGTGGCTGTATCTCGTATATTGCCTTCAAAGCATCCCAGTTTATGCGACGGGGCATATCTAACTTTATCAAATTTCCATCAAGTGTCTGCTGATATTGTCTCAGCATTTTAAACTGCCTCATTACCCTATTCGGCTTTTCCTTTGCCACATCAACGCTCGCCTTTCTTGCCTCTTCGCTTTCCTTCGCAGTCATATTTAAAGCGATGCCTTTTCTGCCAACTATCGCTGCATGTGGCTCATTGACAAAATCTTTCACTTTCCAGAGCCAGTGATAGCGGCGGGCATATCTCGTTTCGATATTCATTCCCTGCTGCACCACACACCATTTGCCATCTGATGTGAAAACAATTGTATGATGATACAAATTATAGCCATCCTGCAGGGCGGCGCTATCCACTTTCGCCGCCATCCTGCTTGCATATTTTATTTTAGCTGCATCTGTGTCCAAATTTTCTGCCTTATCTTCTATTTCCTGCAAAGTTCTGGAAGCCATTCCTTTTCCGCCAGCAACAGCAATTTCATGCTCTTTCAACGCTTCCTTTAGCGCTGCCATAGTAACAGTTGTTGTGCCTGAAGAATGCCAGTCATAGCCGAGCACACATGAAAATGCTTGAAACCAGTGAGGATTGGAAATTAACTCCAAAAATTTCTCTTCTCCATACTCATATATGATGATGCCAGAAATTGCGTTGGCAAGTTTTACCATTCTTTCAAATAGCCATCGGGGAGCTTTTCCGTAATGTAAAGGCAGATTTGCTATGCCTGTTTTTGCCACAATTTTAATTACAGCTACAATATAAAAACTTGGGGGAACAAAGAAATTAATATAATTTTTGGTATGATTAGCCCACTACTTTATCTTTCCCATTTTTATAAATTCGTCCAGTGTTAGAATTTTTCCCTTCTCCTCTCTGCTTTCCTTCGCTCTCTCCTTTCCCTCTATTCCCAGCAATTTCTTGAATTCCTCTTCGCCTATTATTTTCAAGCCCAGTTCTTTCGCCTTTTCATATTTGCTTCCTGGCTTTTCTCCAACAACAACATAATCAACATTTCTGCTCACACTATTTGCCACTATCCCTCCTTCCTTCTCCACCAATTCTTTTGCCTCTTCTCTTATAAAATCTTTCAATGCTCCAGTAAAAACGAAAACCTTACCCTTAAGCTTGCCCTTTTCTTCCTCATATTCCATTTTAACTCCAAGCTTTTTCAATTCCTCTATTTCCTTCCTGTTTCTCTCCTCCCTGAAGAAATTGACTATGCTGCTCGCCGTCTCTGGACCAATTTCTTTTATTGCGAGAAGCTCTGCCTCTGTAGCATTCATTAGTCTATCGATGCTCTTAAACTTCTCTGCCAGCAGGCGGGCAGTATGTTCGCCAACATTTGGTATTCCCAAAGCAAATATAAGGCGAGCTAGCCCTTTGTTCTTGCTTTTTTCTATTGCCTCGATTAAATTTTTAGCAGATTTTTTGGCAAACCGTGGCAAATGAAGTAAATCTCTCTTAGTAAGCCTGTATATATCGCTTATTCTCTTTATAAGTCCTTTCTCCACCAGAAGCTCGACTGTCTTTCCTCCCAAGCCTTCAATATCCATTGCATTTTTTGATGCAAAATGCTCTATACTTCTTTTAAGTTGAGCAGGACATGATAGTCCGCCAGTGCATCTATAATATGCTCCTTCCCTAACAACATGACTCCCGCATACGGGGCAACGTTTGGGCATTCGGAACTCTTTTTCTTTTCCTGTTCTCCTTTCCTTTATAACCTCAACAACTTCAGGTATAACATCCCCTGCCCTTGCTACCCTCACCCAGTCGCCAATGCGGATATCCTTTTCTTTTATATAATCTTCATTGTGGAGTGTTGCCCTTGAAACTGTCACACCCTTCACATCAACAGGCTTTAATAGAGCAACTGGTGTAAGTATGCCTGTTCTTCCCACACCAACAACAATATCAAGAATCTGTGTTTCTTCTTTACGGGGCGGAAATTTATATGCGACTGCCCATCTTGGTGAGCGGGTTTTTGCGCCAAGCTTTTCCTGATAATCGAGGCGATTTACCTTTATAACGACACCATCTATTTCATAATCAAGCGTCTCCCTCTTCTTCTCCATTTCGTGATGATACTCTATTGCCTCCTCAATATTCTTACAAAGTTTGGCGAGAGAATTTATTTTCAGTCCCCATTTCTTCAACGCTTGCAACGCCTCCCACTGTGTCTCAATTTTAATACCATCGCCTTCAACATGCATTATTTCATAAAAGAAGATATCGAGCGGACGCTGAGCAGTTTCATTCGGATCCAAGCGGCGCAGAGAGCCAGCAGCGGCATTGCGAGGATTAGCCAATGGCTCCTCACCTCGCTGTATAAGTTCCTTGTTGAGTTCTTCAAAATCCTTTATATGCATTATAACCTCGCCTCTCACAGCAAGCATCTTCGGCAAGGGAATCTCCTCGCCTCTTAAAACGAGGGGAACTGCACGAATTGTCTTTATATTTTCTGTAACATCCTCTCCATTCACTCCATCTCCTCTCGTTGAACCTCTTACATATCTTCCATCTTCATAAATCAATTCAACACTCAAACCATCAAGCTTAGGCTCTGCAACATATTCAACGCTTTCTACTCCAAGCTCCTTCTTCACCCTCCTGTCAAAAGCCTTTATCTCCTCCTCCTTATGAACAGCATCCAGACTTAGCATCGGCTTCACGTGGCGAACTGTCTTGAATTCCTTGGCAGGCGGAGCGCCAACGCGCTGTGTTGGAGAATCTGGAGTAATAAACTCTGGAAATTGCTCTTCAAGCTGTCGTAACTCTTCCATTAACTTATCATATTCCTCATCTGAAATTTCGGGCTTATTTAAAACATAATAGAGATAATTGTGTCTCCATATTTCCTTGCGAAGCCATTCTATTCTCTTTTTCGCCTCCTCCCTGCTCAGCTTTGGCATATATAAAAAGAGAAGGATAGAAATAAAAAGGTTTTGCAATCACTTAAAATTGAAGAGTACAGCCTGTTCTTTCATCTTTCGCAATTTTTCAGCTTCCTTAAAAATTTCTCTTGCTTTTTCGCCAACGATGAACTCCAATTCCTCCTCACTAAATTCAAATTTTGCTGCAAGTCTTGCCGCAAGGTCATCGTTCGCAAATAATTTTTTAATCTCTGGCAACATTTCCATAGCTTTCCTGCTCGAGCAATGCATAACCCTGCCAATCTTCCTTGCTATACTCTGCCTAACATTTCTGTATTGCTTGCTCGCCGCCATGCTGCGGAGCCATGCTGGAAAATGATATGCAGTGAAGCCACGATACTCATGCCTTTTTGCCACAGCAACCCCCCCTGTCATTAGCTCGGTAGCGTAACTCCACAGGCCATAATACTGGCGGCGCCACACTCTGCCAAGAAAGACGTCGGCTCTTGATAAAAATTCATATGCTCTCGCTAAATCTTCAATATGTTTATATTCAGCTGGCAGATTCTCATCTATCCAGAGTATAAGGTTGTCCGGCGATTCATCCATTCTCCATGCCTCTCTTATGGCTGTGCGCATCTCTCTCGCCTTTAGGATGTTTCTTATACCCATGAAGATTTCTCTTTCTCTGTCACGATAGCCAAGGTATGCCAGCATCTCTCTCGTTATTTTCTTCTCATATGCTATCGATTGCAAGTCATTTATTGCGCTCCTTACATCACCATCACATCTCCTTGCTATTTCATTTAAAACGATAGGATCAGCAACAATGCCTTCCTTCTGACAAATTCTTTTGAGTAAAGCAGCGATTTCCCTGCTGCTCACTTTTTTGAATTCTATGGAAAGACATAGCCTTCTTAATTCAGCTCCACTCCCTTTTATTAAATTATAATAGTCATTGGCTATGAGTATTATTGGCTGCTTTGTAACTTTTATCGTTTCTACTATTGCCTTCTTTCCCCCATAATCACCCTGCTTCTCATACAGATTGTCCGCCTCATCCAGAATTATAAGTTTTCTCGCTCCCTCTTTCGATGTAATGTATTTTCCATCTATGCTAAGCACCTCATGTATCGCTCCCGTCAAAGCAATCTTCTTTATTATTTCCCTATTTCTCTCATCACTTGCATTTAATTCTATAACCTCCCATCCAAAATCTCTTGCGAGGGCGTAGGCGGATGTTGTTTTTCCCACTCCTGGCTTACCATACAAAATTGCAGCCTTCTTACTCGGCTTTCCCTCCTGCCATTCCTTTGCCCATTTAAGCAACGCTTCTTTCGCTGCTTTATTACCAATAACCTCTTTAAGCGAAGAAGGCCTGTATTTTTCTGTCCAGTTCATCTATCAAGCTCAAAATCCTGCCAGTATATATCTTTTTTAAACTCTTCTCTTATGATGTCTCCGAGTTTTGTTGGTATTCTTATCCCATATTCCTCATAAACTTCCATTCCGTCCTTTGTTATATAAGTTGGATTGAAAGGATCAAAATCTGGCGGGAGTTTAACAAGCTGATATTCATATTCTCCTGTCTCAGGATTTCTTATGCATATGCGATAGTTATATTTGTTCAATACAGTGTAGCTTCCCTGAAGCTTGCTCACTAAATCCCTATAATAATTAAGGCTGCTTTTAAGCTCTCTCACTTCATTTTCCAGTGCCTCCACCCTTCTTTTGTAATCTTCTATTTCTCTCCTAAGCCTCTCATTTTCTATTCGAAGTGATTCCTCGCCATAGATGCTCCTTGCTCCCTCAAGGTGTGCAATTTTCATTCTCAAAAACTCGTTTTCCCTTCGCAATTCAGTGAGCCAGTCAAGCAATTTATCGTTCGTGGGTCTTTCCTCGATTCTTCTCAACTTTTCTTCGAGTTCAGCAACAATTCTCTTATATTTTTCAATCTCGTTCTGCTCCATCTCAACAACTCCCTTTTCATTTGTTTTTTCTGCTTCAGCCTCCGCCTCTTCAAGTTCCTCTTCCTCGGGCTTTGTGGTAAAAATCATTATCCCAATCCAGACTAATAAAAATGAAAGGAGAATGAGTATTGTAATGGTGATGTTGTCAATCATTTTTCCACATATAATACTTTTTTTATTTCTATACTTTTCGCTTTTCCAGCGCCTCTTTTATTTCATGAACAACTTCTGGATTGCGGAGCGTCGTTATATCTCCGATTATCTCACCCTTTTCCGCCAAGCCTCGGAGTATCCTCCTCATTATTTTGCCGCTTCTTGTCTTTGGCAAATCGCTCACGAAGAGAATATCGTCTGGTTTTGCTGTCGGGCCGATAACCTTAACAACATGCTTTATGAGTTCTTGCTTCAATTCATCGCTGGGCTCCACGCCCTCCTTAAGCACAACATACGCAAATGGCACCTGTCCTTTAATTTCATGTGGAATACCAACCACAGCCGCCTCAGCAACGCTTTCATGACTCACCAAAGCACTTTCCACTTCTGCCGTGCCCAGGCGATGCCCTGCAACATTTATGACATCTCCTATTCTACCGAGGAGCCAGAAATAGCCATCTTCATCCACCACTGCTCCATCCCCCGTATAGAATTTCCCGAAACCATATTTGCTCCAGTATTCCTCAACATATTTATCATGGGCATTGTATAAACCGCGGAGCATTGAAGGCCATGGTCTTGTTATCACAAGCTCCCCCTTCTGGCCTGGCGGACACACGCCGTTCTCGTCTCTTACCTCCGCCTTCAAACCGGGGAATGGGAATGTAGCAGAGCCTGGCTTAAGTTTCGTTACTCCTGGCAAAGGTGTTATTATATGCATTCCTGTTTCAGTCATCCACCATGTATCCACGATTGGACATCGCTCCTTTCCTATGACCTTGTAATACCAGAGCCATGCCTCTGGATTTATCGGCTCTCCAACGCTACCGAGTAAACGCAAACTGCTCAAATCATGCATATTTGGCCATTTTTCGCCCCACTTCATCATCAAGCGGATGGCGGTTGGGGCAGTATATAATATTGTAACTTTATATTTCTCAACAATCTCCCACCATCTATCTGGCTTTGGATAATCTGGGGCACCTTCATACATAACACTCGTTACCGCATTGGCAAGCGGGCCATAAACAATGTAACTATGCCCAGTTATCCAGCCGATATCGGCGGTACACCAGTATACGTCATCATCCTTCACATCAAATACCCATTTCATTGTTGTGGCAACGCCAACCATATAGCCGCCTGTTGTATGCATTACGCCCTTCGGCTTTCCTGTGGTGCCGGAGGTGTACATAAGGAAAAGCAAATCTTCAGCATCCATAACTTCTGGCTTGCATTCTGCTGGCTGGTCTTTGATTACATCATGCCACCATACATCTCTGCCTTCCTGCATCGGCACATCGCCATTGGCTCTTTTCACAACTATAACTTTTTTAACATCCAGGTCTTTCAATCCCTCATCTGTCTTTTCCTTGTGATTCAGGAGTTTTCCTCTCCTGTAATATCCATCGCATGTTATTACATACTTTGCTCCAGCATCCTCAACACGATCCTTAAATGCCTCCGCGCTGAAGCCAGCGAAAATAACAGAGTGAGGGGCGCCTATTCTGGCACATGCAAGCATGGCAATTGGCAACTCAGGAATCATTGGTAGATAGATGGAAACAATGTCTCCTTTTTTCACACCCATGCTTTTAAGAGCATTTGCAAATTTGCATACCTCTTCATAAAGCTGCTTGTATGTAAGTTTCCTTACTTCTCCGAGCTCTCCTTCCCATATATAGGCGAGTTTATCTCCTTTGCCCCTCTCAATCCATCTATCGAGGCAATTATAAGAGGCATTTAACTTACCATTTATAAACCATTTATAATAAGGCTCATCAACCTCCAGAACCTTATCCCACTTCTGGAACCAATCAATCATCTCCTCCGCTCTTTTCTCCCAGAACTTTATATAGTCCTCGCCTTCTTCATAAACACTCTCATCTTTTATCCAGGCATTTTTCCTAAACTCTTCAGGTGGCGAGAATACCCTCTGCTCATCAATGACTTCTTTCATGTGGGGAGTATATAAAAATTATACTTAAATTTTTTGAGGGAACAAAAATTTATGTGGATATTGGGATAAATTTTTTTTACAGGTATGGTCCTTTGTATCTTTGTTTTAAAAGGAAATGGATAGATTGTGCTGGTGATGGCAAGTAATTTAGAGGAATCTCTTTGAATGCTGAAAAATAGCATTACCAAAATGGGTAGCAGATTATATGGAGGCATATAAAGAGTGGATAGAAAAAATATAAATAACTACAAAAAATAATAGGATTTAAGAGAGTGGATGCAATGGCAGAAGAAACTAAGGAATCATTTTCCATAAAAATAATTACTGGAAAAAGAACGTATTTCTTTGATGTTAAAGAAGGGAAAGATGGTGTAAAATATTTAGTAATTAGTGAATCAAAGAGATTGTCCGAGAATAAATATGAACATAATCGCATCATAATTTTTGAAGAAAATATTCCTTTATTT
>JAGHBD010000062.1 GCA_021161135.1 Thermoplasmata archaeon | reverse complement strand
TTTCAAAATTGATTAAAAATGGGATTTTAAGATGCAGTTTATGTTGGCTCTACTTCTGTAACCTCTATTCTGCATGGCGTGGGCAGTTTCGCTATTGCCCTTCGAAGAGCGTCTTTTGCCTTTTCAACATTCTCTGGTGTTGTCCATATTGATATTATTTTCTGTCCTTCCTTGACTCTGGCTGCTGTACCAACTGGCTTCCCATATGACTTTCTCATTCCCTGAGAAACTCTGTCGGCGCCTGCGCCCGTTGCCTGCTTATTTTCCCTCACAACTACATGAGGATACACTCTTATTTTCATTCTGTAGTTTGATTTGCCAGCTGCCTTCATTATATAACGGTTTGCAGCGACACGAGCTGCTTCGAGGGCACGGTGCAATATATTGCATTTTTCTTTTGCTATAAGAGATATTTCTACTGGAAAGTTCGCTGTTAAGTTGCCCAAGTCAAATTGGGTTATTCTGGGATTGGGAACTCCTCCAATGTACTCCTTTCTTGTCGTCACTCTGCCTTTGACATCCCTATACATCCTTGCTGGCTTTCGAGCCATGGATGTAGATGAAAATTTATTATATAAAGGTAATGGAACAAAACTGCATTACATTTTTTTCACATATATTTCCATGCCAATTCTTTGCTTCGCCGGAGAATAGCTTCCCACAACCCTTACATTTTTTATTTCTATGCCATAACCTAACTTTTTTCCTATTCCCTTTATTTCCTTTACTCTTTCCTCAATTTTTCCTCTTTCCATTATCTCATAATAATGTAGCACTTCTCCTTTTTCCATCGCCAATGGCAAAAATTCAAAACCTCTGTGGGGCAAATTCATTATAATATGATTTGCCTCCGGCAGCTTAGGCACAATTTCTTTTGCATCTCCTTCTATAACTTCAATTATACTCTCCACCCCATTTATTCTGACATTTTCCCTTGCATATTTAACAGCATGAGGGTTTTTATCTATTGCATATATTTTTTTTGGCGCAGCATATTTAGCAATGACAAGGCTAAAGGGTGCTACGCCTGCAAACATATCGATAACGATACTCCCTTCCCTAATTTTTTTTGCAACCCTCATTCTTTCTGCGGCAAGACGAGGGGAGAAATATGCTTTGGCTACATCAATTTTTATTCTTACTCCGTATTCAACATGAATTGTTTCCGTTTTCTTTTCTCCCAGCAAATGATGTACAGCCCTTACCCTATAATCTTCTCTAACACCTTTGTCGAGGAAAACAGCTCTCACCCTTTTATTTGTTTTCATAATTGCCTCTGCAACTGCTATAGCTTTTTCTTCCTCTACAGCCCTTATTATGGCAATGTCCCCAATAAAATCAATGGAGAGAGCATCTATCTCAATTCCTCTTTTCTTCAAAACCTCTCTAAAACTTTCTCTCTCAATTTCTTCCATATCTCTTTCAACTACGAAACATCCCTCAAAATCCACTTCCTCTTTTACAGGAAAATATACATATTCGTTATCCCTCTCAATCTTAACATTTCTTACAAGTAAATTCATTTTAATGAGTTTTTGCCTTATTTGTTCCGCCCTCTTTTTTGGCACAGCCAAACAAAGATATTTCACACCTTATAAAAATAGCATCGTATTTACCATTTATGTTATCCTTCATCGGTCTCGGACTCTGGGATGAAAATGACATTACTCTTAAAGGGTTAGAGGAGGCAAGGAAATGCGATAAGCTCTTCGCCGAATTCTATACAAGCAAAATGGGGGTAAGCATAAAAAAAATTGAGGAAAAAATTGGGAAAAAAATCACAATCCTCAGCAGGGAGGAGGTGGAGGATGGCAGCATGTTACTAAAGGAAGCAGAAAAACATCACATTGCCCTTCTTACAGCAGGAGATCCAATGGCAGCAACAACCCACGTTGAGCTAAGAATAAGAGCAATTGAGAGAGGCATAAAAACCCGCATTATTCATGGTGTGAGTATTGTATCTGCTGCAGCAAGTTTGTTAGGGCTTCAAATATATAAGTTTGGCAGGGTTGTGAGTATAGCTCGCCCCTATAAAGATTACTTCCCTCTCTCACCCTATGAAGCAATAAAGGAAAATGCAAAAATGGGACTACATTCTTTACTTCTCCTGGATACAACTCCTGCACCCATGACAGCAAATGAAGCAATGGAAATTTTGCTAGAGATGGAAAGAAGGACAGGAGATGGATTAATCAGCGATGATAGATTAATTGCGGTTGTTGCAAGAGTCTCATCAGAAGATGCACTCGCCAGAGCAGGTTATATTAAAGACTTGATTAGAAAAAACTTTGGAGGCACTCCTCACTCAATAATTATTCCTGGTAATCTCCATGTTGTGGAAGCTAAGGCTTTGGTAAAAATAGCAAACGCTCCTGAAGAAATCATTCCATAATTTTTAAAAATTAAAGAAAAAGAGGGAGAGATTACAGTGGAGATTCCACTGGCGTGGGCTCTACCCAGTGTGCAGGGCTGTATACATATAGCATTGGGTCGCCATATATTACCTGATCCGAATCAAGGTTCAATGCAAAGCCGCCGTATATGCTTGTTGGGTCCATCGTTGTGAAATCTCTTTCAAATTTCCAGTATATCTCGCTAAACGCCACGCCTATTGGCTTGCCTTCATAGAGACATCCTTTCATGAATTGTATATCATATATCTCGCAGTGTGGTGATAAGCCAGTGTTTGCATTTCCATATGCTGCCACTGCTCCATGTTCAAGATAAATTTCTGGACCATAGTGAGCAAAGGTTGTACAGCTCATCCACATGACAAACTGGCTGTGAAGGTTCTCCCAGTAATAGTCTGCCCACTTGAAATGCACCAAGTTATATTGATTCGGTGGATCTACATCATACCATGTGAAGCCACCTGCTCTTGCTGTCTTTCCATTCCAGTATGCATAGCCGCGCCATGCGTCTGGACCTGCAAACTCTGGGTGATAGCTTATACCGCCTCCTCCTGTGCCGTGACCACTGTAATAGTATAGCGAGGCTCCTCCATTCTGATCTACATAGAGGTTATCCCATCTGCAGTGTCCGCGGAATTCTCTTCCAAACATGTTGAAGTATAATGCGGTGTATCTGCTTGTATATGCATTGAATCTCTCTCCATTATTTGCTGTTGCCTGGTTTCCATCCTGATAATTCATGAGAGATGATGTTGTTATATTGCGATGTGGATTGCCGAATATTATTGCTGGATATAACACACTCCTCACAACCTGTGCAGCAAGTTCTCCAGCTGTCTTGCCTATGAATTGTCCCGCCGTAGATTCATTGCCGAAGAGAGCATGATGAACTGTGAAGCGTATATCTGTTTTCGGAGCAACAAAGCCATACGCCTCCATACCTGATGTATCAACGCCTATGCTATTCGCATAATTGAAAACACCTTCAACGATTCTTCTGAACCATCTGAGTTCTGCATCCAAGCCGAGAGGTGGAATTTCTCCCTCCTTTATGTAATCCATTATTGGCTTCCTTGCCATCGGAAGATGTCCAATGGAACGTGTACCATGATAGTAATCACCTGCATAGAACATCCATTGCAGCGCTACATTACCCCAGTAATATGCCTCTCCCATCTCTCCAATCCTTACAACTGGTGAGCCGTGATATGCGGCGAGATAAGCTGCTGGAGCAAAGTAGCCATCATATGTGGTGAATGATGTTACAGTCACATATTTCTCTCCTCCGAGTTCCTGCAACTTGCTTACAATATCATTCATTGTTGTGATGCGCTCTACATTGTAGTTGGCAGCAAGTTCATTGGCGACGGCTTCATTGTTTGCTAAATCCACGAATATTACATTACTCACTCCAAGCTTATTCAACGCATTTACTGTTTCATCTGGCAAGCCGTCTTCATTTGCATACAGCAATGGAATGTGCTTCAACGAAGCTATAACTGCTCCATTGGCGGCGGATAAGCCATAGTTAAGGCGATCGCTGCTATACGTTCTCAATTCAGCTTTGATGCGATAATTAACGCTTCCACTCATGTCCTCGCGTGGCACAACTATTATCGTATATTTACCTGGCTTCAGATGATGTGCTTCGAAGCTAAATTCTGTATGCGGCTCTACGTATAGGTGGTCAAATTCCTCTTCATTTCCCTGGCTAACATTTCCTGGCATTATCTTAAATGGAGGAACTTCCGCTCCACACCATGATGGCAAGTCTGGCGCTATTATATTGCCACGAGAGTCTATAAGATATGCCCAGAGATATGTTGGCTCATCTGTCTCTAACGTCACCTTGAGAGAGGCATCGTAGTATGGTATTGAAACTTTATAGCGGTCGCAGGAATAGAGGGTTATTATAACAGGGAAATCACCCTGACTAGCTATGCCCACAGCATATGGACCAGGCAATATTACTGGATGCCACATATCATCTCTATTGTGGTCATATGGCCACCAGTCAGTTGCTCCCTCCATGTAATTGGGGCATATTAGGAAGGTATCCACATGTGCTTGGGCATCGACATGTATTATTCCCCACTTCCTTCCAATTAGCATTGGATATACAGTATTTCCTTCAAACTCCTTCCATTTATCGCTATTTGCCATCACTTGTGTAACTTTCTTTTGCACATTCAATGTTGTCTCTTTTGATAATATCTCCGTTACTTCGTCTGTCACTCCGCTTCCATCCACAACAACCACTGCCTCATTACTGCTGCTCCATGCCTTTGTTGCAATATCTGCAGCAGCTTTAACTGGATCATCAGCTAAAGTATATT
>JAGHBD010000069.1 GCA_021161135.1 Thermoplasmata archaeon | reverse complement strand
TAGGCGAGGGCTTCATTTCCTATTATGCCACGCCTTACCGCCTCCCCTATGCTGCAATTTATCTCCTCATCCTTTTCCGTAATCAGAAGGACATTCTCATCAGCAATTTCATCAAAATTTGGGTGTCTCTTTTCATGAGGCGAAAAAAACACCTCTGCCTCCGCCATTGAAAATTCTCGCAACCTTATAATTCCTTGCCTTGGTGAAACCTCGTTCCTGAATCCCTTGCCTATCTGCACAGCACCAAATGGCATTTTTTTACGGAAAAATTCATAGAGCAATGGAAAATCAACAAAAATGCCCTGCGCCGTTTCCGGGCGGAGGAAAGCTTTGTCTTTTTTCTTTGCGCCTATATATGTCTCAAACATCAGATTGAGTTCCCCTTTAATAACATCTCCTCCACACAGAGGACATTTTTCCTCTTTCAATTCCTCCACTTTAAAACTTGCCCCGCATTTTTTGCATGTGGCAATCTTGTCTATAAATTCATCAACATGGCCAGAGGCTTTAAGAACAGCATATGGGGTAATGACAGGAGTAGATATCTCAAAAAATTTCTCGCCAAGAATATAAAATTTCCGCCAGATTGTTTCAATATTATTTTTCATTAACGTGCCTAAAGGGCCGTAATCATAAAATCCTGCTTCCCCTCCATAAATCTCATAAGATGGATAAAGAAAACCGCGCCTTTTCGCCAGAGATATTATTTTTTCATACACATCCATACAATCACAGCAGCGCCTTCATCAAATCAACATCATAAACCATTCCAACAATATCGTCTCTTTCATCAAGTACAGGCAACTGATCAACATTATGCTCAAGCATTTTTTTCGCTACATCTGCTATCCTTGCCTTCATATAAGTCGTTATAACATTTCTCACCATCACTTCTTTTACCGGCACAGGAGGCAACTGTATCTTTGCCGTTTCATAGTATAGACGCATCACATCTCTTATACCCTCCCATGTCCATATGTCCTCATCCTCTCCCAGCCCCAAATCAGATTTCACAACAGTCTCATGGAGATGGGAGAAGGTGAATAAATCGCCGTCTGCCACTATACCGGCGAGATTTCCATCATCATCTAACACGGGCAAAGCAGAGGCGTGGGTGAGGCGGAAAATTTTCATAACAAGAGGCAAAGGCGTCTCCTGATAGATAGGTATGAATATAGGTGAGAGATAATTTTCCACAATATCCTCTCCTTTCTCAGCTATAACTTTCAATATATCTGTTGGAGAAATTACACCAACAAGCGTTTTGCCTTTAACAACAGGAATACCATGAATTCTTTTTTCATAAAATATTTTGGCAGCTTTTCTCAAACTTGCTTCTGGAGATATAGTTATCGGATTTCTATTCATTATAAGAGCAAGCTGATTCTCCTCTGGATTTTTAAAAATGTCATTTCTTGTTACAATACCAGCAAACTGCTTTGTTCCTGCCTTAACAACTGGCACACCTGAAACCTCATATTTGCCAAAAATGCGAAGAACATCTTCCCTGCTCCCTGGAACCTCTGCCACAATTGGGTTTCTATCCATCACATCCTTCACTTTCAATTGCTTCATCGCCTTATGAATACTCACGGTTTTTTAAAATTTCCTAATAAAATGGTTCAAACTAATAAAAATAAACTTGTAAAGATTGTTTTCGCTCATTACCATCAGCATTATGCCCTTTTATTTCTTATCCATCAATTTTTTAAACTGCGGTAATTGTAGTCAAGGCATGGATGGCTGACAACATTTATTTACTAATATTGCATTATTTTATTACCTTTTGGGGGAGGAATAATGATGAAAGATATATTCCACGGGTTAATATCTTCAGATAGTATATTCAAAAATAAGGAGGTGCTTCGCCCATCCTATGTGCCCGACATACTTCCACATAGGGAGAAGCAGATTAGAGAGCTTGCTTCAATACTTGCCCCAGCTTTAAAAGGCGAGACTCCGTCAAATGTATTCATCTATGGCAAAACAGGCACAGGTAAAACAGCGGTGGCAAAATTCATAGGAAAGAAACTCATGGAAAAAGGAAAGGAGTTGAAGGTTAATACACATTTTGTGTATATAAACTGCGAGATCGTGGATACACAATACAGGGTTTTACAGAATGTTGCAAATCATTTCATAAAAGTATGGGAGGAAAGAGTTCCATTCACTGGCTGGCCAACTGATGAAGTATATAGTCGTCTCATACAGGCAATTGACCGCACTAAAGGCGTGGCAGTGATAGTGCTTGATGAAGTGGATAAGCTTAAGGGTGATGAAGTTCTATACAACCTTTCCCGCCTTAATTACGACTTAAAATATGCAAGAACATCCATCATAGGAATATCCAACGACTTAAAATTCACAGAATTTTTGGATCCCAGAGTGAAATCTTCACTGGGGCAGGAAAATATGGTTTTTCCACCATACTCTGCAGATGAGCTGTGCGATATACTTGGCGAGAGAGCAAAGCATGCATTTAAGGAAGGAGTAGTTGAAGGCAATGTCATCCCGCTTTGCGCCGCCCTGGCTGCGCAGGAGCATGGGGATGCGAGAAGGGCTTTGGATTTGCTTCGTGTTTCGGCGGAGATAGCGGAGAGGAATGGGGAGAAAAAAGTTACGGAAAAGCATGTGAGAATGGCTGAAAATAAGATAGAGCTTGATCGTCTAAAAGAAGTGGTGAAAACGCTGCCCATACAGTCGAAAGCAGTGCTGATGGCTGTTATAATTGGCGAGAAATATTATGATGGCCTTACAACGGGAGAGGTATATAACATATACAGAGACATATGCAAAATAGGAGGTATAAATATTCTCACGCAGCGAAGAGTTGCAGATTTAATTTCAGAACTGGATATGCTCGGCATAATAAATGCAAGGGTGGTTTCAAAAGGGAGATATGGAAGGACAAGGGAAATAGAAATTTCTGCTCCAATGAAAATAAAGGAAGTGCTTGAGAAGGATGAAGCAATGCCAGATTTGAGTAATTACAAGCCGCCTTTACAATCCAGACTCCTTTGATTTCTTCCATTTCCTGTAAAAATTGTATGCATCCCATCCTGTGGGCACTCCAACTATGATTGCAAGAGATATGCCAAGGCATATCCATTCATCTTTTGGAGCCACTGCCTTTCCTATCTTCACTGCGTCACTGCCAGAATATCCCTCTCCATTTCCAAAAAATATTAATTTTATAAGACCAAACCAGGGTATCTCTCCTCTCGCCTTTCCTATAATCCACTCTGGCTTAACTGGCTGCTCACATATCCCGCCATTTGGAATTTGATCCGGATATTCATTATTATCCCCTTTTGTTATGAAACCGCTGTTGGCTGGCCTATAATTGCTTAAATGCAACTCTGGAATATTTATCGATGTTGCATTGTATATGCCATATTCCTCAACGGTATATGTGCCATCATCATTTTTTTCCACCCAGCATATGGCACGATGGATAATTGGCACTCTCTTTTTATTTCCCATCGGATAATATATTATCACATCTCCATAATCGCCATAGGTGCGATGCTTCGTTGCTGGATTGTCCCTCGCCCCCCTCGTTTCTACATCTTCTCTGCCATTAATTTTTTTCACAAGCACAAGGTCGCCGGGATCTATTGTTCCTATACGCCCAAATGGAGCATCCTCGTGCATCATTGAGCCAGAGGTTACGACAACCATCGGAGAATGAGGAAACTGTCCTGTATATCCCCAGAGGGCAGCAAGTATTATGCCGACTATCGCTACGGAAATGAGAATATCTCTTATCAGCAGCAGAGCCTTTTCCTTATACTGCATTACATCTCTAATTTTCTCACCTTTATATTGCTTTCCTCCAGAATTTTTTGAGAAAGCTCATCTGGATAGTATTCCAGATATACAAGCTCCTTTAATTCAGCATTAACAATCATTTTTGCACATACGCTGCACGGAAAATGTGTCGAATATATTGTCCCTCCTTTTATCGAAACACCGAAAACAGCCGCCTGAATTATTGCATTTTGCTCTGCATGGAGGCCACGGCACAACTCATGACGCTGCCCCTCCGGCACGCCCAGCTGCTCCCTCAGACATCCAACTTCGCTGCAGTGTTTAAAACCTTTCGGAGCTCCATTATAGCCAGTGGATAATATATGATTGTCCTTCACAATAACAGCCCCAACATGGCGGCGCAAACAGGTGGAGCGGGTTGCAACAATTTTTGCAATTTTCATGAAATATTCATCGAAGCTTGGTCTTTCAGACATTGCTCACGTAATATGCAACCTTTTTATAACATTGGCGAAATCTTTATATATGAAAAAAATATTTTTATTAGCAGAAGGTTAGCAAAATGATAGCAAATAAAAGATGCCCGGAATGTGGCGGAGAAATGATACATCATGAGTTCAATGGTAGAGTGTACTATATCTGCAAAAATTGCGGGAAAGAGCTTGTTGTGCCAGCAATGGCTTTAATCTAAGGATATGCCATATATTTTCTCAGGATTGTCCTTATTTATAACCATAATATCCTCTTCGCCTATCTCTTCCTGCTGCAAAAGTTTTCTGAGTTTCTTTGGTATCGTCCTTATATCCAGCACAGCCCCAGGTCTTTTTAAATCATCAAGGAAATCCGTTTCCAGCATGAATCTTCTTCCCTTTTTAAACGCCTCTCTTATGTTCTCCTCCTTAGCTATTACAGATGGAAATATGCCATAATTTTCCTCTGGTTTTATAAGAGGTGGGCTGTAATGCTTTATAACCTTCTCTTCCTTTAGTCCCACTTTTCTTGCCATTTCCGCAATTTCTTTCATATTTTCAGGTGTTGCCTTTTCCATATGAAGAATTACAGGCACTCCAGCTTCTTTTGCAAGTTCCATCCCATATTTCATTATTTCATTACTATCATTCCATGCTTCTTCATCCACTTTAAAATGTGGCCTGCCAATTTCCCCTATGGCTATCGCCACACCTTCCTTGCATAGCTCCGCCGCCTCCTCCATTCCTCGCCTCATTATCTGCAGGGTTTCCTCTCTTCCTATGGTTTCACGAAGCTTGAGATAATCCACTGGATATGGACCGAGAGTAAGGAAAATTTTTATCCCGCTTTTCTCCTCCGCTTCCTTTGCCAATTTAATTCCTTCTTCATAACACCCCATATAACTTTTCTCCCTCGCAATTCTGCGAACATCTGTATAAGGGCAAAAATTTAGGTGTGTGCCTCCATATTTTTTAAATTCCTTAACTGCCTCTACATGCCTTCCTCTGTAACTCAAATGTATATGATTGTCAAAGATGACTAACTCACTCATCCAACCTGTAAATGAAATGTATTTTTAATTCTATCTCATGCAAGATATTTAAATACCTTCTCAATTCAAATTCATGCAGGCAGTGCTACTGGCAGGAGGCTTCGGAACTCGCCTAGCTCCACTTACATACACAAAAGCCAAGCCCATGCTTCCCTTGCTAAATAAACCAATGATTAGCTATATTATAGAGGCGTTGCCAAAAGGTACGGAAATAATTGTTGCCGCAAATTACAGAAATGAACAGCTGGAAGAATATTTCAACGAAAATGGAATAAATGGGAGAATAGTCAAGGAGGAAAAACCTCTCGGAACAGCCGGAGCTGTGAAAAATGTTGAAAAATACATAGATGGCACTTTCCTTGTTCTCAACAGTGATATCATCTCCTCACTCAATATAAGAAAATTTATTCAATTTCATATGCAAAAGAAATCTTTTGCTACAATTTCCCTCTGGCCCGTTGAAAATGTTGAAGAATATGGCGTGGTGGATATAAAACCAGATGGCAGAATAATGAAATTTGTTGAAAAGCCACCTCGCCATGAAGCGCCGAGTAATTTAATCAATGCCGGCGCATATTGCCTTGATGCTGAAGTTCTTGACTACATTCCGCCAAACAAATTTGTATCCATGGAAATGGAAATATTTCCAAGGATTATCGAAGATGGGAAACCATTTTATGGCTTTACTTTCGATGGCTACTGGATCGATGTTGGGAGGCACAGCAGCTATATAGAAGCGACTCGCATACTTTTGAAAAATTTAGGCAGGAAATACGTTGTTGGGAAAAGTGAGGTAAGAGGAAATCTCAAATACAGCAGCGTTGGCGATAACTGTATAATTGATGAGGGAAGCATACTTGATTCATGCATAATTTATAATGATTGCAAGATAGGGAAAAATGTTATTATGAAAAATTGCATCGTAGCCGAAAAATGCATAATAGGAGATGGAGCTAAACTGAAAGATGTTGTCATGGGGGAAGGAGAAGAAATAGAGGCAAGTGCATGTATAGAAGGAGAAAAAATATGGAGTAAGCCACTGCCAGAAGGATATCCTGAAAAGCAGATTGGGAACCCTGTAAAAAGGTGATGGTTTAATGTGGTTTGTTGAAAAATATGATGGCATTGGCCTTATGATAGAAGGAGAAAAAATTTTTGAAAAAGATGGGCTGCAAAAGATAGAGATTTTTTCCACAAAGCTCGGCAAAATGCTCGTTATAGATGGCAAAATTCAGTTCAGCGAGGCAGACGAGAAATTCTATCACGAAATGCTCGTTCATGTTCCAATGCTTCTCCACCCTGAGCCAAAAAAGGTGCTTATTGTTGGCGGCGGCGATGGAGGAGCGGCAAGGGAGGCATTAAAACACGAGGTGGAATCAATAAAATTGGTGGAAATAGATGAAAATGTTATAGAGGCATGCAAAAAATACATAGGAATAGATGAGGGAGCATTAAATGATGAGAGAGTTGAAATCATAATAGAGGATGGAATCGAATTTGTGAAAAATTGTAAGGAAAAATTTGATGTTATAATAGTTGATGGAAGTGATCCAGATGCTGTAAGCAAGCCACTCATTTCAAGAGATTTTTATTCGAGATGCTCCGAGATAGGCGAAATATTCGTAACTCAAAGTCAGTCACCTTTTATGCAGCAGGAATATTTTGAGGCAATACTGAAAAATTCCTCACCTTTTTCATGGCGTCGAATATATCTTTCTTTCATGCCAACATATCCATCTGGGATGTGGAGTTTCATGGTTGCCTCACGTCATAAAATTTCATTCAGAATTGAGGAAATAGAAAAGAGATATGAAGAAAGGGGCATTCAAACCATACATTACACACCTCGCCTCCACCTCGCATCATTCACCCTTCCCAAATGGGTAGAAGAAATTGTTAAAAAATATATAGAATAGGGGAAAGAGATTATTTTCTTCTCCTTCCAATCAGCAAAGCAATGGCTGCCATTGCCGCCACAACAAATGCGGCTTCAAAGCCTGGTGTTTTTCCTCCGCCTTCGTCGCCGCCCTCGCTCGTTGCTTCATATTTGGCGCCTTCTGAAGTAAATTGTGGTTTTGTTTCATATTTTGCCTGATTCCATTTTGTTTCGCTCGCATCTTTAAATGCCCTTGCATATATAACAACTTTATCGACTTCCTTTTCTTCAGCCCACTCGTAGGTTGGATCCGTTACAGGATACTTTCCTTCTACTTCAAACTTCCATTTGTTCCAGTTGCCTTCCATGGAATTGAAAACGAATTTTATTATTTCATTGCCCATAAAACTGCCTGGCTTCAACATCATTGGACCCTTTATCCATTCTGTAACATCATATGTGCCATCCTTATAATAGATTACATAGCAAAGAGATACATGGTCAACACCGCTTGTTGTTCCTTCAATCAAAACCCTTGCATACCATCTTTGCCCATTATCAACTTTCTCAATATTGTATTCCACTTTGGTAATCTTAACGCTTATGCTTTTATCTGTCGGCGTTTCTTTGCTTGGATCAATTTCCCTGCTTCCATCATCTCCTGTATCACCATTGCCATCGTTGCCACTATCTCCTCCTTCAATAGTGCCCGCTATTGCATAATCAACGCTACCCGCCCCATCATTTGCTGTCACTGTAAAGGCAAAGTCATCCCAAGAAGAAAACATACCATAAGGCATCTTTATGCTGAGTGTATCGCCATCTATTGAATATTCAGCATACCCTCCAGATGATTCTCCAGTGTAAAAGGCTACACCTCCCTGATATGCAACTCCTGCCACATTCTCGCCATCCTTGTATGCAGCAAAAAGATAGCTGTATGCCTCATTTATCTTTCCTGCCACCTTAACATGGAATACTATATAACCTCCTTCAACAGTTGTCCATGCCTTCACTATATCCACATCTGGATTGGATACATCTCTTGGATCATCAACACTTATTTCAAAGTTTGTTGCTCCTGCTATCGGCAGAAGCATCGCCACAACAACCAACAAACTCAGCAATTTTGCTTTCATATCCCTCGACATTTTTTTATACTATAAAAATCTTTTCTTTATGCTCATCAATGCTGACTTTCACATTCACTCTCCTTTTTCTGGTGGAACAGCAAGCAGGATAGATTTGAAAAAGATTGCTATGGCAGCGAAGAAAAAAGGGCTTCATGTTGTTGGAAGCGGCGATTGTTTGCATCCAGTGTGGCAGAATGAGTTAAAGAAATATTTGGTTGGAGATAAAATAGTTGTTGATGGAGTTCATTTCATTTTGAGTTGCGAGGTAGAGGATAAAAACAGGGTGCATCATCTCCTCCTGTTTCCAGATTTCTATTCAGCAAATGCCTTTAAAGAAGGAATAAAGAAATATTCTCCAGATATAGAGGACGAGGGCCGCCCGAAAGTAATGCTTGAGGGAGGAGAAATCCTTGATGTTGCGAAGGAGGTAAATGCTCTCATTGGCGCCGCCCACGCCTTCACGCCATGGACCTCCTTATATGCATATTTTGATTCTCTGCTTGAATATTATGGTGGGAGACCTCATTTCATTGAACTGGGGCTAAGTGCTGACAGCGATTATGCAGATAGAATAAAAGAGTTGCAAGATATTCCGTTTTTAAGCAATTCAGATGCACACTCATACTCTCCTCATCGCCTTGGAAGAGAATTTAATAGGCTGGAAGTGAATGAGATAAGTTGGGATGAGATAAGGAAAGCTATTTTGAATGGTGGAATAAAGGCAAATGTTGGATTTCCTCCAGAAAAGGGAAAATATAACAGGACTGCATGCTCATGGTGTCATCGCCAGTATGAAAAAGATGAAGCAGCAAAGATTGGCTGGAGATGCTTTTGTGGAGGTGTGATAAAAAAAGGGGTTAGGGATAGAATAAATGAACTTGCATCATATGAAAAGCCAATTCATCCACCCTTTCGCCCTCCATACATTCATTTAATTCCCCTGGCAGAGATAATTGCCGAAAGCTTAGGGAAAGATACGAGAAACGGAATCGTCGCAAAAAGATGGAGAGAACTGATGAAACTTGGTAGCGAGATAGAAGTGTTGCTCGACATTGATATGGAGAAAATAAAAAAGGTGACGCCCTTAGCAATAGCAGAGGCAATAGAGGCTTTCAGAAGGGGCAGAATAAAAATTATTCCCGGCGGTGGAGGAAAATATGGAGAGATTGTGATAACATGAAATGTGGGATAGATGAGGCAGGAAGAGGACCTGTTATAGGACCAATGGTTGTTGCTGCAGTATGGGTAGATGAAAAAGATGAATGGAAACTTCATGAAGCAAGGATAAAGGATTCAAAAAAACTCATAAGGCAGCGGAGGGAAAAGCTTGCAGAATATATAAAAGAGCATTTTCCCTATGAATACATTGTGGTTGATCCAGATGACATAGATAATCTCCGCCAGACAATGACAATGAATCAGCTCGAAGCATATATTTTTGCGAAACTTGCAAATAAAAGGAGAGCGGACATATATTATATAGATGCAGCAAGCACAAACGAGGAGGAATTTGAAAAGATTATTCGCTCATTAATAGAGCATGATTGCAGCATAGTATGCGAACATGGTGCAGATGATAAATATGCAGTGGTTTCAGCAGCATCAATAATAGCAAAAGTTGAAAGAGATAAAAGAGTAAAGAAAATTGCTGAAGAGCTTGAAACAAAACTTGGTTTGCCTCTCGGCAGTGGTTATCCGAGCGATGAAAGAACAATAAATTTCATAAAAGAATGGTTACGCAAATTTAATGAATTACCTCCATACATCAGGAAAAGCTGGAAAACCGTAAAAAACATACAGAACGAATTGAAGCAGAGCAGTTTAGATAAATTTTCCAAATAGTTTTTCTGGGGTAGCAGATATCATTTCATTTGCCTTTTCCTCAGATACTCCAAATTTTCGCATGACATATTTTTTCTCCTCCATTATATCTGGCTTCACAATCATTGCGTTGTCTGTGCCAAGCATTATATCAGCTTTATATTCCAGCAGAATATTTACTGGAGGAACTAATCCAAAAAAGGCATTTGCTCTCGGGCATACTACAACACCTATTCCTTTCCTCACTACCTCCTTTATATCATCTTCGTTAGCCTTGCAGAGATGAATCAAAAACATAGGGGAGAGATCCAGAATTTTTCCAATATCCTCTCTCTTATCTTCGCTCGCATGGATGGCAAAGATTTTTTTCCTACTCGCCACATGCTCTGCAATTGCCTTCGCCTCCTCATAATCCCAGTCAGATATGCTGCTCAGCCCTATACCATGACTTATATCCAGTAATGAATCAATTTCTTTCTCATTATATTCCATGCTGGCTGGGCGAGACAATATTATCGCCTTTATCCTCCTCCCTCTCATTGCCTCCTTTAAAATTTCAACACCTTCCTTCCCTCCCTCTCTAAAATCTATGAAAACATGCGCCCCACATTTTTCCATTACTTCCATCGCTTTTTTCATTCCATTGATTATTTCTTCCCTGCCTGCCTTTTTTAGCATAACATGCTTGTAGCCATGGGGCGGCGCAACGAGTTCCTCAACACTGTATTTTTTATG
Source organism: Thermoplasmata archaeon (assembly GCA_021161135.1). Classification (GTDB taxonomy): domain Archaea; phylum Thermoplasmatota; class E2; order UBA202; family JdFR-43; genus JdFR-43. The sequence continues at coordinate 9,917 of JAGHBD010000069.1, read as the reverse complement.
AGGCAGTTTGATAAAAGCATCTCCTATATGGGTATGGCAATTAAAAATCATTTTGGTATCGTAATTTCAAATCTTACTCCTTTATCGATGCCGTCCCTTACCTCCACTTTTCCATTCATGCTTTCCACTATTTTCCTAACAAGATATAGCCCCAGTCCGCCACCTTTGCTTTTCTTTCCTTTATATCCCATCTCAAATATTTTTTTCTTTTCTTCATCGGGAATTCCTTTTCCATTATCCTCAATTATAATTTTCACTGCATCTTCATTTTCTTCAGTATATATGCTGAGTTTTGTTGCACCCGAATGAATAATGGAGTTCCACACGAGATTTGCTATTGCCTCTCGTAGCAAATCATTTGCCATAACCTTCTTCCCGCATTTTCTGTAATCCACCTCTATACCTTTTTCCTTAGCCTCTTTCGAATATTCACCAACAATATCTCCTATCACCTCATCTAACTCGATGCTTTTTCTCTCCATACCCTTTTTAAGCATCTGGAGTTTTCTCACCTTCTCTATTATCTCCGCCGCTGAGCTGGCGGATTTCATTGCAAGCATTGCAAGTTCTCTGCTCTCCCTATCAAGTTCTTTTTCAAGGAGTATCTCGAGATAACCCATAACGAGTTGGAGTTTATTGGCAACATCATGACGGAGGAGCGTATTATAAAATTCTGCTTCCTTTTGGGCTTTCTTTAATTGGGTTACATCATGTATTATGCCATCTATGAATTCTTTTTTACCCTCTCTAACCAGAACAGCATACTCATTTCCTATGACTATTTTTCCATCCTTCCTGACATATTCAACCTCATAATTTTCGATGGAACCTTTCTCCAACAATTCTTTCATGAATTTTTTCCTCTCCTCTGGATTTTTATATAATTTGCTTAAATCCATTTTTTTAAGTTCCTCCTCGCTATATCCAAAAAATTTCTGGAGAGCAACATTAGCTTCTATCAGCCTTCCGCTCTTATCGATCCTGTATATGCCCTCTGATGCATTTTCAAAAATGCTTCTAAACTTTCTTTCTGAATCTTCCAGCTTCTTCTTAAATTCAACATTTTTAAATGATGCTGCAAGAACATTTGCAAATATTTCAAGGAGGAAGATGTCCTCCTGAGAAAATCCATCAACTTCTGCCTTCTCCACATCTATAACACCAATCAACTCATTCCTGTAAAGAACTGGAACTGCCACCTCACTCCTTATATAGGGGGCTGCCTCTATGTATCTTTCATCTTTCGTTACATCTGGCACATATATCGTTTTCTTTTCCCTTGCACAGGCGACAGTAATTCCTTTTTCACCGTTCATCAATAGAGGAAAATTTGGTCTATAAATGCCAACTGTATGAACTATTTTCAGCTCGTTTCCCTCTTTTATCAATAATGCAAAATTATCGAATTTAAGGACTTTTTTGAGAGCAGAAGAAAAAATATTGTAAAGCTCCTCACAAGAATTTGCAAGAGCCAAATCTGAGGAAAGACTATATAATCCCAAGAGCCTCTTTTCCATTATAAATCAACATTGCTTCACTGTTTATAATCCTTTCTTTTTCAAAATCTATCTGTAAATCACACATAAATCGCTTATAGTTATAGTTGCTCAAATGTGCATTCCTCCGGCTCCTTATCATTTCTCAGCCTCTTGAAAGAGGGGCTTCGAAGTTCCATGTCCTTCGTAACTTCCAGATATTCCACCTCCGCAACAAATCGAGGCTTCACCCATATCATGTGGGGCGGCGCCTTCTCGGCGTTGGCGGCATATGGCTTCGTTCTTTCAAAGTTTTTTAACAAATGCTGCATAATTTCCTCCTCAAAACCCGTTCCAACTTTCCCAACATAGTAGATTTTCTCGCCTCTATAAAGTCCCATTCCAAGGGCGCTGATTTCTCTCTTCTCTGTTGTATATCCAATTATTATAACGTCGATGCTTTTCACATTCTTTATCTTAAGCCATTCTTTTCTTCGCTCTCCTGGAAAATATCTGCTTCCCTTTTCTTTCGCTATAACTCCTTCAAGGTTCCTCTTTCTTATTTCCTCCCACAATATTTTGCCATTTTCCGTAAAGAAAATGATTTCAAGATGCCTGCTTTTGCTAAAAATTTCATTGAGTATTTCCTTTCTTTCTTCAATCGGCTTTTTTATCAGCGGTTTTTCATCCATCTCGAGTATATCAAAAATTACATATGTTGCTGATATTAGCTTCGCTCTCATTTCTATAATCAAATCACTTTCCACATGCTCTCTTTTCTGCAAAAGGTAAAAATCAGGTTTTCCTTCCTTATTGTAGCATACAATTTCTCCGTCAAGTATAACATTGCCTACTTTACTCAATTCCTTGCATATAAATGGATATCTTCTGCTAATATTTTTCTCTCTCCTGTTGTAAAGTTTCACCTCTTTACCAACTTCAGCTATGCACCTCGTGCCATCAAGTTTTGGCTCAAAAATATAAGCATTGCTATCAAGTATGCTTTCATCGCCTTTCTGACAGAGCATGGGAGCATATTTCATTTTTCAATGCTTGCCTTCAATGCTTCCATGAGACTTACTTCCTCTCTTTCTTTTGCCTCTTCAACCACTATTTCCTCACCCTCCATTTTTCTCCTTATCAGCTCTTTCAATTCCTCCATGAAAGTATCTTTGTATTTGCTAAGCTCGAATTCCTTGCTGTAATATTTTTCTATCAGCATTTTTCCAAGTTCCTTTTCTTTCTCGCTAATCTTCGGCACCTCATCAAGATTTTCGAGCTCATCTATGCTTCTTATCTCATCATAATAATGCAGGATAGAAAGCAGAAGGCCTTTTTTATATGGCAGAATTGCACATAGGTATTCCTTATTCTTTATGACAACTTTGCCTATTGCCGCCTTTTTCATCTCGTCAAGCAATTCTTTGAGAAGAAAGAAAGCCTTATCTTTTTTCTTCTGTGGAACCATGTAATAGCTTTTATCATAATAGAGAGGTTCAATTTTATCCACATCAACAAATTCGTAAATTTCGAGATTATCTGTTCTTTTCGGTTTCAAATTCTTTATCTCCTCTGCATCAAGAATAAAATAATTCCCTTTTTCAAATTCAAGTCCCATAACGATATCGTCTTTTTTAAGTTCTTCTCCATTTTCACATACCATCTTGTAATGAACTGGCACCTTATGCTGCTTGCACAGCATCTTAAAACTCACTTGTTTTGACTTCGTAGCAGAATATATCTTGACTGGTATGCTTACCAGCCCCCAGCTTATATTGCCTGTCCAACTTGCTCTCATTAATTTTTATTTTAGCAGTTTATAAATACTTTTCATTTTCTTTTTCGAAATAGCTTTGAACACCTGCAAATAACTGACTACAGAGATAAGCTTAAATAATGACCTATTTTTTCCTTTTGATGGATTTTGCATCTATAGAACAGAAATGGCAGGAAAAGTGGTATAGCAACAGAATATACGAAGCAAGGAAGGAGAAAGGAAGGAAATATTTCATTCATTTTGCATATCCTGGCATCTCCGGTTATTTGCATGTCGGCCATATGAGAGGTTTTACCTATGCTGATATCATTGCCAGATATATGAGAATGAATGGCTATGATGTTATTTTCCCTGCAGGCTTTCACGCAACTGGCTTGCCTGCTGTGAGTCTTGCAAAAAAGGTGGCAAGAGGAGATGAAGCTACAATAGAATATCTCAGGAGAAATGGTTGTCCAGAAGACATAATAGAGAAACTTTCTGACCCCGTCGAGGTTGTTAAATTTTTCAGCAGAGTTTATGTTGAAGATTACTGGAAAAAATTTGGCTTTCTTATCGATTACACACGCCTCATGGACACCATATCTCCTGGCTATAAAAGATTTATACAGTGGCAGTTCCGCCGCCTCCACGAGCTAAATTTGCTTGTGCAGAAACCCCATTTTGCCCCATTTTGCCCTAATTGCGGACCTGTAGCTGTCGATAGATCCGAGACAGATATCTCGGAGGGAGGAGATGCGGAAATTCTCGAATTTGTAATAATAAAGTTTAGAATGGATGACAAAATTTTGCCCGCCGCCACACTGCGCCCAGAAACAATTTTTGGCGTGACAAACATGTGGGTGAATGATGAAGTGGAATATGTTATTGCCAAGGTGGGCGAGGAGGAATGGATTTTGTCGGAGAAGGCAGCTAAAAAGCTTTCGTATCAGATGGATGGGGTGGAGGTTGTAGGGAAAATTCATGGAAAGGAGCTTGTTGGCAAAAAATGCATGGCTCCTGTTGTGGAGAGAGAGATACCGATATTTGCAGCAAAGTTTGCATCTCCAGATATTGCTACTGGTTTAGTTATGAGTGTTCCTGCTCATGCCCCATACGATTATGTTGCACTTCGCGACATAGGAATGCCTGTCGAGCCAATTGTCATCATAGAGATAGAAGGATATGAAATTCCAGCGAAGGAGATTGTTGAAAAAATGGGTATAAAAAATCAGGAGGATGTGGAAAAGCTGGAGGAGGCAACACAGATAATATACAAGGAGGAGTTTCACAAGGGCATAATGAATGAAAATTGTAATGGATATGCAGGAATGCCAGTAAATGATGCGAAGGAAAGAATAAAAGAGGAAATGATGTCTTCAGGCATAGCATCTATGATGAGGGAGTTTTCAAAAAGAGTTGTGTGCAGATGTGGTGAGGAAGTTGTTATAAAAAGGATTCCCAATCAGTGGTTCATAAAATACAGCGATGAAGAGCTTACGGAAAAGAGCAAGGAATGGGTTAAAGAGATGAATATATATCCAAAGGAATATAAAGAGGAATTGCCAAAAATTCTTGAATGGTATGGAGATAGAGCATGTATAAGGCAGGGTTCATGGCTTGGAACCCCCTTCCCTTTTGATGAATCATGGGTAATAGAGCCAATATCCGACTCAACCATTTATCCAGCATATTATATCATCTCAAAATATGTGAATGAGGGAAAAATAAAGGCGGAGGAAATGGATGATGAATTTTTTGATTATGTTTTCCTTGGTAAAGGGGAAGCGAAAAATGATGTGTGGAAAGAAATAAGGAAAGAATTTGAATACTGGTATCCTGTGGATATAAACTTGGGTGGCAAGGAACATAAAACAGTTCATTTTCCCGTTTTCATAATGAATCACGTCGCCATCTTCCCGCAAAAATACTGGCCGCGGGGCATATTTGCCCACTGGTGGGTGACGCAGAAAGCAGGTATGAAGATTTCAAAATCAAAGGGAGGAGCAAAACCTATACCAGATGCTGCCCAACGTTATGGCGTGGATTCTCTCCGCCTCTATTATGCCCATATAGGGAGTCCATTTGTTGATATAGAATGGGATGATGAAGCTGTGGAGCAGTATAAGAAAAGGATTATACGATTGTGGAACCTCTTTGAGGAACTTGTGGCGCTGGAAGGAAAAGAAAATAAAATTGATGAATGGCTTGCTGCTGCATTCAATGATAAACTTCTCGCTGCAAAGGAAGCGATGAAGGAATTTGAATTGAGGAAGGCGGCAAATGCTCTCTTTTTTGAGATACCAAATATTTTCAGCTGGTATATGAAAAGGGGAGGAGAAAATAAAAGCGTTGTTATGGAGCTTGTGAAAAAATGGGTTAGAGCTATCGCACCATTTACGCCCCATATAGCGGAGGAAATGTGGGAAAAAATAGGTGGCGATGGCTTTGTTTCGCTCCAGAAATATCCAGGGGTTGAAGGCATAGATAAATCTATTCTGAAAGCTGAGGAGCTTTTAATTTCCCTTACGGAGGACATTGATGAAATAATAAAAGTGACTCAAATAAAACCAAGTAAAATCTACATTTATACAGCTCCTCAGTGGAAATGGGATGTGGTGGAGATAGCAAAAAAATTGCAGCAGGAAAAGAGGCTCGATATGAAGAATTTGATGAATGAGATCAAAAAGATGGGAGTGAATATGAAGGAGGCTGCTCAATTTGCAAACAAACTTATTCAGCAAATGAGAAAGGAAGAGTTTATCAGGATAGATGAAAAAGAATATTTCGAGACTGCAAAAGAATTTCTGGAAAGAGAATTTGGGGCAAATATTCTCATATATAGTGGCGACGAGGAATGCTATGATCCTGCAAATAAAAGGAGACATGCTATGCCCTATAAACCAGCAATCTATATAGAATGAATAACCAAATTTTTATATTGGTAGCATTTTAGTAAGTAAGGGTGTTACCATGACTGTGGAAAGGGTGGGTGTTTCATTTGAGCCAGATCTCTTGAAAAAATTTGATGAGTTTATTAGAGAGAAGGGATATACAAATCGCTCTGAAGCGATAAGGGACCTGGTAAGAGAAGCTCTCATAAAAAGGGAAATAGAGGGAAACGGAGATGTTATAGGAACTCTTACCATAGTCTATAACCATGATGAAGGAGATGTTACAAATAAGCTGCTTCATATCCAGCATCATCACAATGAGGAAATTTTATCCACAACCCACATTCATATCGATGAACATATGTGTTTAGAAGTTCTTATTGTAAAAGGAAAGGCTGATAGAGTTAGAAAACTCGCTGATAATATAAAAGCACTTAAAGGTGTAAAACACGGCGGATTAATCATAACGAAGGTGCCGATATAACGGGAAATATACTTATACAAGCCACTATTTAAGCTGAGAATGAAATGCAGATATTGCAGCAGAGAAGCTATTGAAATCATAAATGGAAAAGCATACTGTGAAGAGCATTTCTCAAAATATTTTCTGGGCAAAGTCAGGAGTATAATAGACAAATTTAATATAAAGGGTGAAATAGCTGTTGCTCTTTCTGGTGGCAAGGATTCTGCAGCCTGCCTGCATGCGCTGCATTCGATGGGAATGGAGGTAAAGCCATTTTATATAAATCTTCGTATCCCCAGCTATTCAGAGGCGTGTGAAAAAAAGGCGGCGCAACTTTGTGATATGCTCGGATATGAAATGAAGGTGATAGATGTAGCTGAATATGGAATTTCACTTGAGAAAGAACGGAAGCCATGTAGCACATGTGGTACGGTAAAAAGGTATCTTATGAATAAATTTGCTTTTGATGAAAAATGCACTTGTGTTGCAACAGGTCATAATTTAAGTGATGCTGTAACCTTCGCTTTCAATAATCTGGCAAATGTAAATATTTTGAATTTCAGGGGCAATAAACCATATCTCGAGGGAAAGGAAGAATACAGAATGGTTGCAAAAGTGAAGCCTCTCTACTGGCTTAAAGACAAAGAATGCATGCTCTATACCATCATCAATAATCTTCCATTTGCCGAAGAAGAGTGCCCATATTCCATAAATGCACCCACGCTCAAAATAAAAGATTGGCTTCATGCATTGGAGGGTGAGTGGCCAAATATAATGGTAAATCTTGCCAAAAGTTTCTGGAGATTGGAGGAAATGATGGAGAAAGAGACTAACATAAATATATGCAAAAAATGTGGTTTCGCTTCATATGGCAGTATATGCAAATTCTGTAAAATAAGGGCAAAAATGGAAAAGCAGGAAAAATAAAATATTCGCAACCCTTCTTTTTCCAATGATTCTGATTCACTATGGCGAGATAGGTATAAAAGGCAAAAACAGGGCAGCTTTTGAAAATTGCCTAGTGAGAAACATCCGAAAGGCGTTAAAAGGAGAGATAGTGAAAATCAGGAGGGAATATGGTAGAATACTTATTGAGGAAAAAGAGGATGCGAATTTGAATTTTATTGGAGAAAGGCTTTCAAAAATTCCAGGTATAGAAAATTTTTCTTTTGTTACTGTAGCATCTCCAGATATTGAGGATATAAAAGAGAAGGCATTTCATATTGCAAAAAGGATGAGCTTTTCCACATTCCGCATAGCAGCGAGGCGCGCCAGCAAAAATTTTCCATACACCTCAATGAAAGTAAATGAAATAGTCGGTGAGGAAATAAGAAAAAAACTTGGAAAAAAAGTGGATCTTGAAAATCCAGATTTAACAATTTTCATTGAAATTGGGGATAAAGAGGCATATGTTTATAAAGAGAAATTGAGAGGCATAGGAGGTCTTCCTGTTGGAAGTCAGGGAAAAGTGGTGGCATTGCTCTCTGGTGGCATAGATTCCCCAGTAGCTTCATGGCTCATGATGAAAAGAGGTTGCTCTGTGATTTTTGTGCATTTTTATAATGAAAGTCTCGTTGCATCTCCAAAAAAAATAGAGGAAATTATTGAAAAGCTGACAGAATATCAGATGGAGTCAAAAGCATATTTCATTCCCTTTGGTAGGATACAGTACGATATTGTTGCCAATGTAGCGGCAAAATATCGAATGATTATTTATCGCCGTATTATGGCAAAGGTAGCAGAAAAAATAGCCAACAAAGAGGGAGCAAAAGCTATTGTTACAGGCGACAGCATAGGGCAGGTAGCATCTCAAACAATAGATAATATCCTTTGCATTTATGCAGCTTCAAAACTGCCTGTGCTGCCGCCTTTGATAGGCATGGACAAAAAGGAGATTGTTGAGATGGCAAAAAAAATTGGGACTTATGAATATTCTATAAAAGCTTATGATGACTGCTGCTCTTTCATGGTTGCAAAGCATCCAGCAACAAAAGCAAATCTTCAGGATATAGAGAAAATGGAGGAGAGAATAAAGATAGATATTGAAAAGATAATGGAAAAGGCAGAAATAAAAGAATTTTCTTTGTAGCTTAGTTCAGCTCTGTCAGTATCAGCTCATCTGAATTGTCCATGAGAGATGGGTATCCATCTGATATCTGAGGATGTTCTTCGCTAAATTGGAGATATTCTACCACCCACCACCATATGTACTTATGAACCTCTTCTGCGGATACGTATCCATCTCTGTTGAAGTCAGGATAGAAGGGCACATCTTCAGGTATCTTGTCTCCTCTGTACCATTTTCTGTCAATTGCATGATCTCCATCTTCATCATATCTGACAACCTTTCTCACGAAGTGTCCGGAGAGGGCTTCTGAGAAGAAACAGAAGTATGGTGATGCTGACCAGTTTTCGGCATCTCCAGCTGATGCATATTCAAAAGCTGTAACTGCAGACATTATGATCCTTCCATCTCCTTTAAGTATGGGTAGCCATCCTCCACCAAAGCACGCATCCTGGGCGATAACAACATTTACGTTCCATTTATCGAGTATCTCATCGATATCCTCTGCATAAACGCTTCCGTCATACACATTCATACAATCATCTCCTCCATGTCCACAAAATGTTATTAGAAGGATGTCATCTCCATCCATCTTGTATGCAAATTCTTTGATTGCTGAGAGGATGTTTTTCACTGTTGCTGTCTCGTTTATAAATGTCTTTATATTGCTCTCTTTCCAGTTTCCACTCATGAGCAGAGCCTCCTTCACTCTTATCGGTGATAGGTCACGTGCTCCGTATTCGTTTAAAGCAGTTTCAGCACCTCCAAGGACAGCGTACATATTTACGATTCCATCATCTTCTATACCATAGGTTCTGAAGCAGAAATCAACGTTGCTATCCACGCCTTCTCCGCCTGCTGATCCATTGGGATAGGGGTTATCGTAGCCGTAATACCATTTGAAGTATCTGAGAGCATTCAATCTGCCCCATGAGAATATGCAGAGATAGTATGTTTTTCCTGGTCTTATAAGGTAGTGATCTCCATATTTGAAGTCGAAAGCAACCCATCCACCATCTTTTGGTATCTGGCTTATTCTCACTCTATTACTTATCATAGGTGCTCTGAGAACCTCTTGATGGTCTTCTGGAGGATGATCCAGGATTGCTACTCCTATTTCAGCTTCAATTCCAGAAACCTCTGCGGAAGATGAGTTCTTTCCAACATTTATATTGGAAAGAGATGTTACGGTTGCTTCCGAGGAATCAAAATATCTTTTTCCTCCAAGGTAAAGCTCTATTTTTGTAATCTTTGCCATGCTTGGAAC
>JAGHBD010000070.1 GCA_021161135.1 Thermoplasmata archaeon | reverse complement strand
AATAGTAAAGATTTTTTATGTTGCCTAATTTATGTCTGGCATCATATCTTTGCCATCTTTTCATTCCCATCCCCTGTGCCTCCTACAGAGGATGGGAATATAAAATTCACGAAATTTTTCGACAACCCCATTTTTTTCACAACCTTCATATATTCATGTCCTATTCCATAATGGGGGATGGGAATAGAAAAGAGAGCGAGGGAACTGGCAAATATTATTGCGAAACAGGATTTTGTTAGAATAGTTGCTCATTGTGATGCAGATGGAATTACAGGGGCAGCAATAGCAAAAAAAACATTGGATGAAGTTGGTATAAAAAACGAAGTAAAAATTGTGAGATATCTCAATCCAGATTTTGTTAAAGAGACGGATAAATTTACTTGGTTCATTGATCTGGGCAACGGACATCTTTCCAAAATAAACGGTAATGCCATAATAACGGATCATCACTATTCAATGAATGAACATCCTGCATCTCTCAACCCATTTAGTTTTGGCATGGATGGAGAAGTTGAAGTATCTGCATCTGGCTTGGCATATCTTGTCGCCTCCTTCCTTGCCTCTCCAGACGCCTCCCTTGCCATCATAGGTGCTATCGGTGATTTACAGGATTTAAGATATGGAAAGCTCGTTAGTATCAACAGGCAGATACTCAAAAAATCGGAGGTGGAGATTAAAAAAGATATAAGAATTTATGGGAGGGATAAGCCACTTTACAAAATGCTTGCCTATGCCTCACACCCTTTCATACCTGGAATTTTTGGCAGGATAAGGAATGCCATCGGCTTTCTACGGCGTATGGGCATTGATTACAAAAAAAGCTGGAGAGATTGCAGCAAGGAGGAAAAAAGAAAAATTCTTTCCGAGATAATAAAAATCATGGTGCATGAAGGTTTTTCATATGAATACATCACAAAAATTTTTGGTGAGGTATATGAAATAGATGGAAAAGATGCCAGAGAATATGCCACTCTCCTCAACTCCATGGGGAAATATGGGCAAGGTGAGAGGGCTGTGAAAATGTGCATAGAAGGGAAATTTGATGGAGAAAAGATTTTGCAGGAGCACAGGAAAAGAATATGCAAATACATGGAATTTGCAAAGAGAAGGCTAGATGAATACAAGAGCATCCATTATTTCCATGGTGGCAACTTCATTATAGATACAGTTGTGGGAACAATAGCAGGGATGCTCCTTAGAGAAGACAACATTGCCTCACCTATGGTAGCGTTTGCTGAAAATGAGGAAGGTATAAAAGTATCGGCACGTGCCCCTCATCCTCTCATCGAGAAGGGCCTCAATCTTTCCATAGCAATGAAAAACGCAACCGAAAAGCTGGGCGGGCAGGGTGGCGGACACAGGGCGGCGGCGGGTGGAATAATCCCAAAAGGAATGGAAGAGAGGTTTCTGGAGATATTTGATGCTGAGGTGAGGAATCAGCTTATGCGATAGATTTTGAGAAGTTTTACTCTGAAAGTTACTTTTTTGCCTGCAAGCTCATGGAAGCTATAGCCCATTTTCTTGAGGTCATCCTCTATATACACCTTTTGTATGCCTTTGAAGACTCGGGGCAATTCTATCTGGCGGTCAAAAGTTACCGTTCTATTAAGTTCATCATTTATTGTTTGATTTCCTACATAGTATTCAATCTTTATTTTGTCCTCCGTAATATTAACAACTTTTCCGTGAATTACATAGCCGAATGCGGATATTGTGAAGTTTCCTAAAGGTGGTGTTGTTACAATCCATATCTTTGTTTCATTATAGCCAGCTGTACTTGCATTTTCCCACCATGGATATAATGTTATTCCTTCGAGCTTGTTCGGTGTTGTTTCTAAAACAACATGGGTCTCATTAAATGAAATAACTTTTGTTGCATTTTTCCAGACCCAGTACGGCTGCTGTATCGGTATATCCTGCCAGTACTGTGGCATCGTTATTACCTCGCCTTCTTCTGGCACCCATCTTACATCAACTGTGACTCCTCCAATCTTTATTATCTCGAAGGTTGCATTGAAGCCTAAAATGGTGGAGGTAACGAAAGTTGTGCCATTTTCAACAGGCTTTCCAAATGCTTCTTCTGGCTGAAGAACAAAAATCTTTTCCTGTCCCTTCTTCATCCCCTTCATCCCTTCATATAGGCCTGGAATTTCGTTTATGCGAAGCCCTTCAATTGTGCCCAAATCCCCATAAGTCCAACCCTCTGGAAACTTATGTGGAAATCCTTCACCAAAGTATATCTTGAGGGGTGCTAGGTTATACTTGCTGGAATCAAATGGAGTATCCCATGATACATTCTCGCTGAAGGAAGACGCGAAAACTGTGCCATTTTCAAAATAACCTATATAGTAAATTTCAGCAAAATCTCCTTCCTTCAGCACATTTTTCTCCATGAGTTCATAGCCATATATTCCTCCTGTTATAGCAAGTATCACAACCAACGCTATCAGTCCTTTCGTTATTTCATTCATTCTGCCAACCTCCTTTTCATAAATGCCTCAAGCCTATTAAATGCTTCCTCCATCATTTCTATAGGCGGCAATATGACAGCCCTAAAATGATTAACGCCATAAACTGGACAAAAGCCGGAGCCGTGAACAAGCAACACGTGAGTTTCATTTAAAACATCAAGCACAAAATCCTTATCACTCTTCCATACGCTCTTTTCAATTTTCGGAAATATGTAGAAGGCGCCCTGCGGCTTTGCAGTGGAAAGACCCTCGATCTCATTTATCCTCTTATAGGCAAAATCTCTCCTTTCCCTCAGCTTCTTCACCATCTCTTCTATATGTCTCTGGCTCCCCCTTAACGCTTCCACCATTGCAAGCTGGCACACAGAATTGGCACATAATCTGGCGCGAGCAATTCTCATAAAAGCATCTTTTATTTCATCGAGCTCCCCATTTGGATTATTGAAGATTGCATATCCAACTCTCCATCCGGGCACGAGATAAACTTTGGAGAAGCCATTAAATGTTATTATTGGAATATCTTTGGCTAAGGAGGCGGTGGCATGATGCTTTCCTTCAAAAACAATATCATCATAAATTTCATCTGAAACGACGATAATATTGTGCTCCGCCGCCACATCAACAATTTCCTTAACGACCTTTGCAGAATATAAGGCGCCAGTGGGATTATTCGGATTTATTATGATTATAGCCTTTGTTTTTTCATTAATCTTTTTCCTTATGTCGTCAACGTCTGGCTGCCATCCTTCCTCCTCTATAGTAGCATATGGAACAGGTTTGGCTCCATGAAATGAGGTTATGAGATTGTAAGGAGGATATGTTGGACCAGGAACAAGCAACTCATCTCCTCCATTCAGGGAGGCTGCAAGAAAAATCTGTAAAGCTTCTGTGACACCTGTTGTAATACATATATCATCTATATCATAGTCCATTCCATTCCTTCTTTTTTCCCTTTTTGCTATCTCTTCCCTTAACTCTTTATAACCTTCTGAGGGAGCATATCCATTGTAGCCGTCTAAAGCCGCCTTATATAAGGCTTCTTTCATGTGTTGGGGGGTGTCGAAATCATAAGCGATTGGATCACCAATATTGAGTTTAATTACCTCTATACCCTTTTTTTCCAGCTGCTTTGCATATACCACAACTTCTCTGATTGCATATGAGATGTTTTTTGCCCTGCTGGAAGCAGAAATCATGAAAATTGCATTGCTAAGGGAAATATATATTTAGTGGTTTGCAAAACTTTGGTACCCAACCAAAGATTTGTACCAAAAAGCATAAAAAAATGAAAGGGATAAGTTTCCATGAATAATGGGATAGTGTATCTGTCAGTATTACTATTTGTCATTGCCTGTATATATCCACTGCAGGCTGCCTCGGTGCCGCCCATCGCTGGGTTTTCATACGAAGTAAATGACTATGATATTACGGTTAATGGCAGTTTGAGCTATGATCCAGATGGTTTCATTACCAATTACACATGGGACTTTGGAGACGGAAGCATCGCATACGGTATGGAAGCAAATCATACTTATGCATCAGAGGGAATATACGAAGTTTCTCTTACAGTAAAAGATGATGAAGGAATGATGAACTCCACGAGTCACACCATTTTCATTGATGTCACTCCTCCTTTCACCACATATGTTCCTGTTCCAACACCCAATGGCAAAAATGGATGGTATGTGAGTAATGTGGAAATAGAACTTTCAGCTATAGATAATATTTCGGGAATCAAATCCACATATTATAGAATCGACGGCAATAACTGGAGTGCATATACAGAACCATTTATTTTAACTGGTGAGGGAGAACATCTTTTAGAATACTACTCTATCGATGTCTCTGGTAATGCTGAAATGGTGAAGGGTGTTGAAATAAAAATAGATAAAACAGCCCCCCATACAATTTTCAATATTTCAACTCAAGCTGAAAATGGATGGTATAATAAAGTTGTTGACGTTGTTCTTATGCCAAGCGATAACATATCTGGAGTAAATAAAACATTTTACAGAATAGATGGTGGGGAGTGGAAAGAATATGCAGGAAATATAAGCGTTGGGGAAGGTATTCACAATTTCCAGTATTTTTCGGTAGATTTTGCTGGCAATTCAGAAATGCCAAAGCAGCAAGAAATAAAAATTGATATGACTCCTCCAGAAGCGAAAATATACCCGGACGAAGGCATCTATCTTTTTGGCAGGAAGTTAATATCATCTGATACAGCCATTATTATAGGAAATATTACTGTGAGAGCAGAATGCAGCGACAACATGGCTGGTGTGAAATTAGTTGAATTTTATTTGGACAATAGTTTGAGAAAAGTGGATGATGAAGCACCGTATGAATGGGAATGGAATGAGTTTTCTATAGGGCAACATGAGATAAAGGTTGTTGTTTATGACGCTGCAGGAAATGAGGCAACTGGGAGACAGGATGTTTTCATCATCAATATGAAATATTAGATTTCCATCATTTCATACTTTCTGCTACCTATCCCCAGCTTTTCTCCCTCCTCTATTTGCACAGTTCCATCTATCCCATGTATTTCATTAAAAATATCTCTTCCAGCAACTCTGCAAACTAAATCATAGGATGCCTTATCAATCGCGACAGCATCATTTGAAGCAAGAATACCAATGTCATCAATAACTGGCTTGTCGGCAAATGAGCAGCAGTCGCAACGAGGTGTTATATCAAGCAAAAAGTTCATGAAAGCAACTTTCCCTCCAAATTTCTTCAGTGCCGCCTTCGCCGCCATCGCAACCCTTCTTTGGAACTCGCTGGCTATTTCATTGGTTAGATAAAAGCAGCCCTGCTCGCACAGCACAGTGCAGGCACCGCAACCGGCACATTTTGTATAATCAATCCTTATATGCCCATCTTCCTCATAAATTGCTCCTGCAGGACAGAAAGTAAGGCATTTTCTGCACAGAATGCATTTATTTTCATCATACAGTGGCTTGCTCACTTCATGCTGCCATATCTTGCCAGCCTTGCTGCAGCAGCCCATGCCAAGATTTTTAATTGCTCCTCCAAATCCTGCCATTCCATGTCCTTTAAAGTGACTCAATGTTATGAGGCAGTCAGCTTCCATAATGGCTTTCGCAATCGCTATTTTATTTCCATTCAATTCAACAATCTTCTCATCTTTTCCGAGGAGACCGTCAGCTATTATTACAGGGCAATTCATTGAAGCAATGCTAAAGCCATTTATGGCAGCTGCCATTAAATAATCGATGGCATTCCCTCTATGTCCTCCGTACAGCGTTGTTGTATCTGTAATGAAAGGCTTTCCTCCCTGCTCCCTGATAAACTCAACAACCCTGCGTACAAAAATAGGGCGGATGTAACCAATGTTTCCAAGCTCACCCATATGAAGCTTGACCGCAACTATATCTCCCTTTTCAATAACATTTATCTTCTCCATAAGCTTTTTTATTGCCACATGCAAAGCATCTTTTGCAAACGGTGTGGATGCAGATTTGAAATAAACTGCAACCATGATTTCATATTCTCCATCCATTTATATTCCTAACTCCTTTCTGTAGAAGCGCCTCATAGAAAAATTCCAGAAATAGTTTCCGAGAAAAGGGAAGAATCCGAGAGAAACGCTGCCAAGCGTCCTTTTAAGTATTTTTAAAGGAGAGAAAAATTCCTTTGAAACATATTTGACACCTTCTTCTAGCTCATGCGGCTTCATATTTCTGGGCATAAAAACAACATTCTCTGTTGTATATTTTCTCCAGTCCCTCGTAAGTATCCTCCCTTCTTCATTCAATCTATCAAAAAGTTTTGTTCCTGGAAAAGGTGTGAGTATGCAAAAGCCCGCCGAATCTAACTCCCATCCTTCAATTTCTGCAAGCGTCCTCTCAAAAACATCTGGCGTGTCCTCATCGAAACCAAATACGAAGGAGCCAATAACAGCCATACCATGCTCTCTTATTTCTCTTATTATCTCAGGATATTCTTTAATCTTATACCTTTTGCCCAATTTATTCATCGTTTCTTGGGAGATAGTTTCGAAACCAATTGACCATAACACACATCCAGCTTCTCTTGCCAGTTCCAGAAGCTCTTCATTCTTAAGCATATTAGCGTTTCCAAAGCATGCAAATTTTTTATTTAACCCCTTCATCCTCCTAAATAGTTCTTTTGTATATTTTATATCGATTGTAAGTGAGGCATCATAGAATATTATTGCCTCGTGTTTTGTTCCCTCAATTTCCTCTATAACTTTTTCGATAGGTTTTTTCCTGTATTTCCTTCCCTCCATCTTTGATAAAGCACAAAACTCACAACCATTTGGGCATCCTCTCGTAGCTTGTATTGAGGCTGTAAGAGAGAAGCCATCTCTTTTTGGGGCTGGAACATCTGCCAGATTATCTGGCCTTCCTCTATAAAAAGGTTTTAACCTATCTTCTTCAGCATCCATTAATAAATCCCTCCATATTTCCTCTGCCTCTCCTATTACAACTGCATCTGCATGCTGCCTCGCCTCTTCAGGCAATGCACTCGGATGATAGCCGCCGAGAACAACTTTTATGCCCTTTTTACGAAATTTGTCTGCTATTTCATAAGCACGGGGGGCATTGGCGGTAAAGCAGGTTATGCCAACCAAATCATATTTTCCTTCGATTTTCAATTTCTGTCTGTTTTCATCTATTATCTTTACTTCATGTTCATCTGGCGTTAGAGCAGCAATTTGCTGAAGGGTAAAAGGCGGAAAAATAGAGAATCTGAAGAGGAGGTGATCAATCAACCCCATATTTTCTTTCACAGCTGGTTGAACAAGCAATATTCTCATTTACATCCCTCCATAGAACGTTCATTATATGAACGTTAATAAATTGGATGCTAATTTATAAAGTTTTCTGGGATATACATTCAATGGACAAGCAGACTATTAGGGAAAGAATATGGAAAAAGATGGAAGAGAAGGGTATATCAACTTTCCCTCCACCCTATGGCAGAATACCAAATTTTATAAATGCCGATGTGGCGGCGGAGAGGCTACGAAGCATGGAGATATGGAAAAAAGCAAGAGTAATAAAATGTAATCCAGATAGCCCACAAAAATTTGTAAGGCTTGCTGCTTTACAAGAGGGAAAGACAATATATATGGCTGTTCCTCGCCTGAAAAAGGAAAAATGTTTCATAGAGATTCATGGAAAGGCGATTGCACGGCAGGCATCTACAATAAGAGGGGCTTTTAGATATGGAAAACCGGTTTATCCATGGGAAATGAAAAAAGTTGATTTGGTTGTTGCAGGAAGTGTGGCTGTAAATAAAAAAGGAGCAAGAGTGGGAAAAGGAGGAGGCTATAGCGACATAGAATATGCAATTGCAAGGGAAATTGAAATTATTAATGAAGAAACTCCTGTTGTTACAACAGTTCATGATATACAAGTCATAGATGAAGAAATACCGATGAAAGAACATGATGTGCCCATCGACTATATAATTACTCCAACGAGAATAGTGGAAACAGAAAGAGCATATGAAAAACCGAAAGGTATAATCTGGGAAATTCTGGATAAGGAGTTGCCTGTGCTGGAAATTTTGAAGAAAAGAAAAAAGTAATTATACGGCAAAGCAATTTGCAACAAATGATAGAAGTCAAAGGTCTTAGGAAAGAATATGATGGTATTGTTGCTGTTGATGGCATTTCCTTCAGCGTCGAGGAAGGAGAAATCTTTGCATTACTTGGCCCCAACGGAGCAGGAAAAACAACAACAATAAAGGCGATTCTCGGACTAATAAACTATGAGGGGAAGATAAAAATAAATGAGATGGATGCAAGAAAAAGCGAGAAGGAGATTAAAAAGTTTATAGGATATCTCCCCGAAAATGTTGCTTTTTATGATAATCTCACAGCCCTGCAGACCCTCCAGTTTTTGGCTGAATTGAAGGGTGTGGAAAATGCGGATTTAATGTCGCTGTTAAAAGAAGTAGGGCTTGAAAAAGATGCTAATCGCAAGGTAGGGGAGTTTTCTAAAGGTATGGTTCAGCGGCTGGGCTTTGCACAGTGTCTGTTAGGGAAGCCAAAACTCCTTATCTTAGATGAGCCAACAACTGGTTTGGATGCACTCGGTGCATACGAAATAAGGAAAAAGATAAAAGAGCTGAATGAGAGAGGAGCAACAATTTTCCTTTCATCTCATATCCTCTCGGAAGTGCAGGAGCTGAGCGATAGAGTGGCAATAATAAATAGGGGTAAGATTGTGGCAGTGGATAGTGTGGAAGAGTTAAGTAAAAAATTGGATATCCAGCCAAAGCTTCGAATAGAGCTCCAGCGCCCTTCCTCAAGAATTCTAAGCCTCGTTAAGGAAATCAAATCTGTTAAGGATGCAAAACTCGATGGAAATGTTCTTGAAGTAACATGTCCTCCTTCTGCTAAACTAGCGATAATAAATGCTGTCGAGCAGGCGGGCGGAAAAATCATTGATTTCAAGACTGTTGAGCCGACACTGGAGGAAATATTTGTAAAGGTGGTGAAGGAAAATGAATGAGATAATTGCTGTAGCGAAAAAAGAAATTATGGACAACTGGCGAAATAAATGGATTATCGCAACTTCCGCCATCTTTGCCATTCTAACGCTTGTAATATCATATTTCGGATCGATGAGGAGTGTGGGCTGGCAGGATTTGGAGGCGACGATAGTAGGAATGATTAATCTGGTAACCCTTCTTATTCCTATAATAGGTCTTATGCTTGGATATGCATCAATTGTGGGTGAAAAGGAGCGGGGCTCCTTAGAGCTTATTCTTTCATATCCTGTTAAAAGAGAAGAGATACTTGCAGGAAAGTTCATCGGCTTATCTGCAGTTATGGCCCTCGCAAATTTTGTGGGCTTCGGCGTTGCAGGCATAGTTATAGGCATAAATGTGAAGGGTGTGGAATGGGGTGATTATTTCATTTTCATCCTTGCCTCCATCCTCCTTGGCATGGTTTTCATAGCAATAGCGATGCTCATGTCATGCGCCTTTAGTAAGCGAAGCACGGCGATGGGCGGCGCCATCTTCACTTGGTT
>JAGHBD010000004.1 GCA_021161135.1 Thermoplasmata archaeon | reverse complement strand
GATTGTTATTCACGAGATATAAGAAAAAGTCAATGAGAATGAAACACATAATTGCCATGGCAATTGTTCATAACATAAACACTTACATGGCAATTTCTTCATTCATTCTGATTTTTTCGACAACCTCCCTTTATTTGAGGGGATGAGAACGAAAAGACGGGGATAATAATATGTGGTAAAAGTAAATTAGGTAAATGAACTTTATGGAAGTGAATACTTCAACCACAAAACTTTTTATTAAAAAATTTTTCAAACTATATGAAGAAGATTAAGATTTTATTTATTCTGATTCTGTTGATTCCCTTTACTGGTGCAAATAATTTTCAAGAATATGTAGAGAGCAAAGGAATATGGATATGGGGTTCTACATTGTATGATATAGGCATAGATAACTTCGTTGATGAAATGGTAGAACACAATTTTTCAGATGTTTATTTACTAGTTAAAGATGTTACTGGTTATTACACATTTGATTTAATTGATGAATTGCTAAAAGAATCAAATGGAAGATTTAGGGTGCATGCATGGATTATATGCTTTATGGACTATAGCAAGGGAGGCTGGGTTGATGTAAATTCAACTGCGTATAGACAATACCTAATAAATGATATAATAGTGCCATTGGTAAAGATGATGTGGATGGTATTTGCTTAGATTATATCAGATATCCAGGAAATGCAAATGGTAATACCTATCCTATAACTTCCTTTTGCATGGAAGTAAGAAATGCTGTTAAAAGCATTAATCAAGATTGTATTTTATCTGCAGCAGTTATGCCAGAGATGGAAGCAAATGCATACTATTACGGGCAGGATTATGAAGAAATGGCAAAATATGTTGATGTTCTGTTGCCAATGACTTACACCCGTAATTATAAAATGCCTCCTTCATGGGTTGGAGATGTTGTAGTTATATAAAAGCAAGGGCAAATTGTAAGGTGCAGGCTATAATACAGAGCTTAGATGATGAAGAAAATTTTATGGATAAGGAAGAGTTAAAAACATGCATAGAGTGTGCTTTAAACAATGGTTCATATGGAATAAGTTTTTTCAGATATCCTATTGCAGATTGGCAATATGAAGTAATGGATGAATATGTTCCAATCTTTGATGAAATACCTCCATATATTGAGATCGAATATCCTCAGAAAAATTCCTTCTATATATTTGGATACAGGGTAATGACATTAGAGAATAAAACGATTATAATTGGCTATCCAAGAGAGATGATAGTAAATGCAACAGATAATAGAGGTATAGAGAAGGTGGAATTTTATGTAGACAATGAATTTGTTGCGGAAGATTCGAAAGAGCCATATATTTTCAAATTAAACAAAGGGTGCCATCAAATAGAAGTAATTTCCTATGATTATTCTAAAAATTTTGCAAGCGATGAAATAATGATGTGTCTATTTTATATCAGATAGACTTCTAATAAGTTACAAAGAAAAATATTTTTGCATAGCGGAGAGAGAAGTTATAAATGAATTATAAAATTTTATTAATTAAAAATCAATCATTGGATAATGAAGGCTGTTATAATTGCTAATGAAAAAAGCTCATGGGATTTATGTGGCAAAAGTGTTATTGAAAGATTGATTGAAGAGCTTGGTTATCATTTTGATGAGATTTATGTATATCCAGCCAGATACAGGAGGATAGTGAAGGACGAAAATGTAAAATTTTTGAGAAGTTTAAGAGATTTTAAAGAAAGGGCTTTTGTTGTAAAAGGAAATGCTTTCATTGAGGAATTAAAGCTCGATGGAAATATTTTTAGAGGCGAAGATGGCAAAATTATTGCATATATTGGCAAACCGTCAAAAAGATTTGATAGAAAAGGAAGGGGAAAGAGAATAAAGGGCTTTGAAATAGAGGAGAGGAAGGATATAGAGAAAGCTGTGAAATTGCTAACACAAAAGGAAAGTAGAGATATAGTGGCAACATATATTTGTGGTAAAATAGCCTCTTTTCTCTCCTCATCTCTCTGTAAGGCAGGCTATTCTTCTTTACAACTCTATCTTGTCTCCTTTCTTCTTGCCTTCCTTTCCTTTCTTTTTTACATACCCTCAAAATACATCTTTGCTGTATTCGCTGGGATATTTGCAATAGTATCGGGAGTGATGGAAGAAAGTGGAAGAACCATCGCCATATTAAGAAATGAAAGAGAATTTTTCGCAATAAACATCTTCTCAGATTTCATGATCATTCTTGGCTTCACCTATTTTGCATGGAAGATATATGGTGGCGTGATTCCGTGGATTCTTGGCTTTTTGGCGGCGATGGGCGTGGCGGGCGTGGAAGCAATAAAGGCGGAGGGCATAATAGGGAGGCATCTTTTTATTCTCATCATGTTTATTGCATCCATTTTTTATCAGCCCACAATGGCTTTGCTTCTCCTCGCCATAATTATGAATGGAGAGGCGGTAAGAAGGATGGTTAAATGAGGAGATGGATAATCTTTTTTATGGTATCTCTATTGCTTCTGCCTTTTGTTCAGGCCAAGAATGAAAAATATTATTATGAAAAAATAGAGTTGAATATGCCAGATGATATGAAATATCAGCCCATCGATATTTCTATTGAATTTGATAAGCCATGCTATGCTGTAAATGAGCAGAAACATTCAATAACTGTGCTTTATAATGGAAGGGAAATAGAGAGCCAGATTTATAATCTTGAATTTAAGAGCAAGAATGTATTGCAGAAATGCAACATAGTGTTTCTCTATCAGGGAAAGGGAGAGTATATAATAAGATATGGAGAGGAGATGGAAGAGAAATTTTATGAAGATCATGTTGTGGTAAAAGATTCTTTTTATTATGTTGAACCATTGCCGGGATATTTTGCAAG
>JAGHBD010000120.1 GCA_021161135.1 Thermoplasmata archaeon | reverse complement strand
TGTTTATTCCTTCTCCTCCGTTGTTTATGATTTCATTATCTGAAATTATATTGTAATAGGAATGAGAAAGACGTATGCCATCTACTGTGTTATCCACTATTATATTGTTGCTGATACAGCTATAAAATGAGTATGTGAGAAAAATTCCGGCTCCTTCATAGTGAAAATCAGCCCTACAATTTATCACTTTAAATCCGCTTACATTAACCCATTTACCCGAGATATAGATGCCTATCTTGTTCCCACCCCCATCTATAATCGTTGTGTTTTTGTCTTCTCCAATTAGATTTATGCTCTTATTTATAACAACATTCTCATAGTATGTTCCAGAACAAACAAAAACTGTGTCTCCATCTTTCGCATCATCTATTGCATCCTGTATATGAGTATAGTTATTTGGTCCGCTGCCGCCAACATACAGTATTCTTCCATTGTTTAAAACATCATTTTCCATGATTTTATCGCTTCCTTTAATCGGAAATACAGAAAAAATGAGTGTAAAAATGATTCCTATTGCAACAATTGTTTTCATACATCCATAAAATGGATGTTAAATATAAATTTTTTTTATATGAGTTTATGTAACGATGTAAATGCCAATGCTTTTTTTCATTTTTCGAGCATATTTTTATCTCATTCCATCCGTCTCTTTCATACTTGAGGTATAAAAGCCACAAAACTTTTTAATCTTCTTTTCCTATCATATCATGCATCTTACAAAAGAGCAGGAAAGGATGCTTGATGGCGAGGAAGGGGAAGTTGTTGCACGGATGATGCGCCTGCTTGTGCGGCTTGGGGATGTTTATGGTGCGGAAAAAATGGTTCCTGTTACCTCTGTTCAGGTGGCTGGCGTTTCTTATAAAAGCATAGGTGATGCAGGCTTGGAATTTTTGCAGGATATTGCGAAAGAGGCGAGAGTAAAAGTTTTGACTTTTCTTAATCCAGCGGGCATGGATCTCGAAAACTGGAAGGAGATGGGAATAAGCGAGGAATTCGCGAAAAAGCAACTCGCCATAATAAATGCTTTTCAGAAAATGGGAATCGTTATCTCTGCAACCTGCACTCCTTATCTCGCTGGAAATCTACCTCGCTACCGCCAGCATATTGCATGGAGTGAATCATCTGCTGTATCCTTTGCCAATTCTGTCATAGGAGCTCGCACTAATAGGGAGGGAGGACCATCTGCTCTTGCAGCTGCCGTAACTGGCTTCACGCCATATTACGGCTTGCATCTCGACGAAAACAGGCAACCAAATGTAATTGTAAAAGTTAAAACAGAGCTTAAAACGAGCACCGACTTTGCAGCAATGGGCTATTATATAGGAAAGGAAGTGAAAAAGGGAATTCCATATTTCCAGGGCATAAAGGATGCGGACGTAGATGATTTAAAGGCGCTGGGGGCGGCAATGGCGGCGAGCGGGGCAGTTGCACTGTATCATGTTGAAGGAATAACGCCTGAGGCAAAAGAAGTGAGTATCGAAGGGCTTGAAGAAATTGAATTTGGGGAAAAGGAGTTGAAAGAGACATATGATAGGCTTAGTACAGGGGATGAGCCAGATATAATAATTTTTGGCTGCCCACATGCCTCGCTGAATGAAATTATAAAGGTGGCTAAAATTGTTGAAGGGAGAAAGGCGAGAAAGCCGTTCTGGATTTGCACTTCTCGGGCAGTAAAAGAAATTGCGGATAAGATGGGGCTGAGAGAAAAAATTGAGGCAGCTGGAGGTAAAATAGTTGCAGATACTTGCATGGTTGTATCGCCTATCGAAAATTTATTTAATACAACTGCCGTAAATTCTGCAAAGGCAGCCCATTACTTGCCGGGCTTCTGCAAGCAGAAAGTTGTTTTCAAAAGTATGGAGGATTTGCTGGAGGGATAGGATGAAGGGCAGAACTATATACCCGGGAAAAGCTGAAGGGGAGGCAATTGTAAGTAAAGAGCCCCTTAGCTTTTATGGTGGCATAGATATGAAGACAGGCATTGTAATAGAAAAAGGGCATGAGCTGGAAGGGAAATGTGTTAAGGATAAAATCCTCGTATTTCCATATGGCAAAGGTTCGACAGTTGGAAGCTATGTTATATATGGGCTAAAGAAAAATGGAGTTGCGCCAAAGGCGATAATAAATAAGGAGACAGAAACAATCGTTGCCACAGGAGCAATTTTAGCAGGCATAGTTTGCGTGGATGGAATAGATATTGATAAGATAAAAGATGGCGATTACATTATAATTGAGGCAGGAGAAAAAGAGGCGGAAGTTGTGATAAAGGAATAAGATAAAATTTACCACCACAGATAAGAGATCATCATTAGCCCGGTTATACCGCATATGCCCCCTATTAAACCATATTTTGCTTTTCCTTCTTTAAAGGAAATTATTGCGAAAATGATTGCAAGTATGCCCGCTGCAAAGCTGATTATAAAAAATTTAAAATCACCTTTTGATACAAAACTAGCCAGAATACATATTATACCTGCAAAAATTGATTCCATACCAAACCGTACTTTTCTACTTTCAGCCCTTTTCATATGAAGTGTCTCAGCAATCATCCATAATATGCCTATAGATAGGAAATAAACTCCTCCCCATATTAACATTTGATGCGAAGGAAAAATGAGCCCCATCATAATCACACCCAATCCAGCTATTGCTACGCACAGCCATAAATAGAAGAAGATTTTATGGAATATTTTATTCATATTCTCTTACAAGCCACGGAAAATAAAATATTTTTCCCTCTTTTCATATTCCAATCAGAAACATTTTTATGTCCTGAAAAACTCCTTTACAATGATTATTGTTAAACTTGGCGGGAGCATTATATGCAATAAAAACGAGCCATTCTCATTTAATGAAGGCGTTGTTAAACAAATTGCCGAGGAAATAGCTGATTTTTATCCAGAAAAGAAATTTCTGCTCGTGCATGGTGGAGGAAGCTATGGCCATCCTTTAGCAAAGGGATATAAAATAAGAGAAGGGCTGAAAAAAGAAAATATGGGTGGCGTGAGCAAAACGCATCAGGCAATGCTGGAGTTGAATAAAAAAATCATCGAAATTTTTCTGAGCTTGAAGCTCCCTGCATTTTCAATCAGCCCATCATCAATTTTCATTATAAATGATGGACAGATAGTTGATGGATGGATTAAGGTGATTGAGGAGTTTATTGCAAGAGATTTTATTCCCGTGCTTTTTGGGGATGTGGCTATAGCAAAAGATAAAGGCATCGACATTCTGTCGGGTGATCAAATTATCTCATATCTTGCCCAAAAATTTGAGCCAGAGAAAGTGATTTTTCTGATGGATGTTGACGGCATCTACGATAAAAATCCGAAGGTGCATAAAGATGCAAGGTTAATTGAAGAAATAAATGAGAAAATATCACTCCGCCAAGAGGCGGCAGGAATAGATGTTACAGGTGGGGTGAGAAATAAGATTGATGAGGCATTG
This sequence comes from Thermoplasmata archaeon, assembly GCA_021161135.1. GTDB lineage: Archaea > Thermoplasmatota > E2 > UBA202 > JdFR-43 > JdFR-43. The sequence goes on along the minus strand of JAGHBD010000120.1, from coordinate 780 downwards.
AAGATTCCCTGCCCCGTGTATTTCATAAATGGGATGGTGAGAGGAAATCTAACGAAAGCGATAAAAGGCGAAAGAGTAGGCACGATAATAAAAAGAAGTTAGAAAAAGAAATGAGCATGAATGAGAAATACAATGAATGGCTATTAAGAAATGATTTTTCTGGCTTTCTCTCTTGCTTTTTCATATACCTCTCGAATAGGAACTCTACTCTCTTTTGCGACTTTTGCACAATCCTCATATTCCGGAGAGATGGTGATAATCTTTCCGTTGAAATAGCCAACTTTTACCCTTATTTTTCCATACTCTGTTTCAACTTCCACAATTTCTCTTTCCAGTTTATCTCTCACAACTTTATAATACCTGCATCCAAATGTGGTTGTTTCCTCATAAATTATTTTTTTGATTTCCTCTAATTTATTTCCCGTTGCAATCACCTTGAGTAAAACCCCTCCTCTATTCTTTTTCATAACAACTGGAATAATAAAAGCATCCAGAGCCCCTGCATCAATAAGATTTGAAATTACATGAGGATATAATTCAGGATTCATATCATCTATGTTTGTCTCAATAATATATACGCCGCCAGCATCCACTTCCCTTCCAATAACTATACGGAGCAAATTTGGTATATCCAGCTTCTTCTTACCCAGCCCATATCCTACTCTATCCACCTCAATCTCTGGATAGCAAAACTCTGCCATCCGCAATAGGGCGGCGCCAGTCGGCGTGGTTATTTCAGCATCAATATCTGTAAATTCAATAGGTTTTCCCTTAAGCAGT
>JAGHBD010000052.1 GCA_021161135.1 Thermoplasmata archaeon | reverse complement strand
GATCATCATGCTGCATCCATGTAATTACTCCAGGAATCTTCCCTTCTTCTATAAGTCCATCTTTTAAATTATCAAAAGTGACAGTGAGTTTAGATAAAATAACAAACCGAATGTTGTATTAAAATACTATTTAGTTATATTTTTCCAAAAATTTCTTAAGGAAATGAGGTAGTATGACCAAATAAATGGTATTAAATCAATCCCTTCTCTTCATAATACTTTCTTGCTCTATCCAAAATCTTTTGTATTTCTCTTTCCTGTTCATCGTTTAATGGAATGGGTTTATGCCTTTGTAGAATTTCTTTCATTCGCTCCTTTGCATAATCAAGAGCACTTTTTTTGCCTTCTTTCTCCCACTGGCCATAGGGCAAAAGGTCAGCAACCTTTGGTACAAATTGGTCCTTTTTCCAGTATTTTCTTGTGTGTTCTTTATTTAGATAAAATCCAGGGATTGGCCCTACCTCATCTATCAAATCCAGTGCCAGAGTCTCTGTATTAACTTCAATGCCCTCAATAAACCTTCCGATTATACCTGCTACATCATCATCCATAATTGATTGTACAGGATGGTGGGTTAACTCTCCATAAACCCCTCCGTGAAACTGGATGATATGGGCCCCTGAAAGGGCAGCAACTAAAGCAGGAATAGCCTTCTCATAGCAATTCTGGTAATCAATTATTTTAGAGTTCGTCGGTCCTATTGCAGAACTTTGAACCGGAATATTATAACTTCGCCATATCTGATTATATACTGCCTCATGCAGGGCAATCCCAACTGAACCAAAAAATGGAAGTCCCGTTATCATATTCTGAGGAAAGACAAAGGCATTTGCAACTACCCTTGTACCAGGCTCAATTAACTGGGTAAAAACAATTCCAGCTACAACTTCGGCAACAGATGTTACAAGAGTACCTGCAACTGTGGCCGGTGATGTTCCTCCCATAACATCGCCAGCGGTAATATGAAGGGGTAAACCAGCCTTTGCAAATCTATAGGCCGACATTACAGCATCCTCATAAAAGGTTAGAGGAGGCGAACTTTCCATCATTCCCTGTATTTCTGTACCGGCAACTTTTGCCATTTCAATTGTGAAGATCTCACAATCCTTCTGGTATCCTGAAAATTGAAGCTTTGTTGAGTAACGTATTTTTGCAGCAGCGCTTTCGGGAATTGACATAACAGGTGGAGTATCATCAAAACCAAAATATGGAGTATATGGGGTAAGAAAATGTAGGTTTTCAAGACCATCCAGAACTATTAAGGCATCCCTGTTCTCCTCCCTTGTTGCCCTTCTTGCCTCCCAGGTATCAAGATCAACCGTGTTCATGCCGGGAAAAGCACAAAAATACACTGTATTACCACCAACAACAAGGTCATGTTTCGGATTACGAGATTTAAAATAGAAACTGCTTGGAGTAATCCTGAGACATTCCTCTACAAGATGGGAAGGAAACTTCACCCTCATTGTATCAAAATCAACCTTACAACCATGTTTTTTAAAAATATCAAGTGCAAACTCGCTCTCAAATCTCATACCTGTGTTTTCTAAAACGGCAAGAATGCATCGTTTAATATCCTCGATCTTCTCCTGCGGCACTATTTCAAGAGGTTTAAAGTTTCTAACAAAACCTTTTAATGACATAAAATTCCCCTCATCTTAATGAAATAAAATTATCTAATAACTTTAATTTTTTCTTAAAAAAAGCAGCAATATAAATTATTGCTATCAATTTATTATATTGCTCCTATTTTCAGTTATACCCTTTTCTAAATGTCATTGCTTGGAAGAAATAAAGTAATTGACGATGCAATCTTTCTTCATAAGCTCTTGCACAATCATAAGATTGATTCTCTATGTTGATTCAACCATTAAACTCTTCTATAGCTTCAAACATTGCCAGAATATTTTCCGGAGGTACATCGGGTAAAATATTGTGCACTGTATTAAATACAAATCCTCCCCCTTTTGAAAATATTTTTAGCCTTTCCAAAACATGACTCTTAACCTCTTCAGGAGTTCCTCTATTCAATACCACTCTTGTGTCAGCTCCTCCTCCCCAAAATGTAACATCATTCCCAAACTCTTTCTTTAACTTTTCTGGCTCCATATCCTTGGCATTTGTTTGAACTGGATTAATAATCTCGATACCCGCCTCTATAAGATCAGGTATGAATTTATAAATAGAACCGCAGGAGTGAATAAATGTGTGCATCTTACTGTGAGATTTTACGTAGTCGCATAGCATTTTGTGCCTGGGTTTAAAAAGCTTTTTATAAATTTCAGGCTGCATAAAAGGGCCAGTATCCATGCCCAGATCGTCTCCAAATCTGATTATATCAACTACATCTCCTACTGCACTGCATACTTTTTCTAAAAATGGGATATGTTGTTCAATCAAAGCATCGAGCAATTTTTCTACATTCTTCTGATCCAGAATTAAATCCATCAAAAAGTTATCTATTCTTCTAAGAAAAGTACCCCATTCAAACAGATTGCAACCTGCTACTACCATAAGGGCCTTGTCAGTTGTTTCTCTTAATTTGATTGCTCTCTTTCTAAGTTCATCCCAGAAATCAGGCATGTCCATATTATCCCACGGGCTGTGCACAAGAGCAGCCCAAAGAACCTTGCTCATTGCTTTCGGAAGATCTTTATAGTTATCCGGGTATCCATCTATATATGGGAAATGAGTCTGATCAAAAAAAGCAGCTCCAGCAGGCATCTTAGCTATGAGTGTACCATCCTTATCATATGCATACCAGCCCCCGTCTTTCTGCTTAACCGGCTTAAACGACCTGGGATATTCTCCCTTTTTGCCATTCGGCATTGTAATTTCGTACCAGTCCTCGTCTGACGTATTAAAACTTCGTCCAATATCAAGGATGTCTATTTTAAATCTTTCAATAAACCAATCTTCAGGCTGAGCAAGCTGCTGAACCACATCGTAAATCCTGGTATGGCCATCTATTCCCATATAATCCATCAGATTTTTGTAGGCTACTGCAGAAATTCCGGAACTTGGAGTGGATCCGATATCCACCGGTACTCTATCCGGCTCCTTATGGGCTATTGATGTAAGAACAAGATCGCGTGATGTCAATTTCACCTCCATTTATCATTAATAAAAGATTGCAAGTTTCTTTTCACAAATAACTAAAGATTGCTTCGCTGGGCTGATTCTGTAAGATAGCAATCTATTCATCTAAATAAAAGGCCTTCCCTCTTTTTCTAATGTCTCTTTATACATTTCCCATTCTTTATCAGTTATCATACCATGATCCTTGTAGTATTTTCTAGCTTCCATCATAATTTTATTCATGTCCTCCAATTGGCTATCCGTTAAAGGTGGATCTACTTTATGAGTCGAAACCATCTCCTCGACTCTTTCTTTCGCATAATCTATTTCTTTTTTACGGCCTCCCTTTTCCCACTCGGGATATGTTGTTTTATCAGCGGATTTTGTCATATACTGCTCTTTATCCCACCATCTCCTTGTATGCTTTTTTGCAAGAAAATGTCCAGGTATTGGTCCAACCTCATTTATTAAATCAACAGCGAGAGAATCTTCACTTATATCAATTCCTTCTAATAAACGCCCAATTAATCCTGCAACATCATCATCCAGAACAGCCTGAACTGGATGAGCAGAAATTTCTCCGTACACGCTACTGTGAAGCTGAACTGCACTGGAGCCCGAAAGAGCACTCATTAAACTGGGTATTGTTTTTTCGTAAGCAAGTTGAAACCCGATATTTTTTGAATTACTCACTCCAGATGATGATGCTACAGTAGGTATTCCATACCACTGCCATAGCTGATTAAAGGCCGCAAGATGCAAAGAAACTGAAACATCTCCGAACAAAGGGGATCCTGTTCTCATATTTTGTGGCAATACAAGATCTGCAACTGCAACTCTAGAACCAGGCCTCAACTCCTGGAGAAGTACAATATAGGGTATTAGCTCAGCAGTAGCTAATATAACTGCTCCAGCTATGCTTGCAGGTGCAGTACTTGCCATTGTTGCTCCATCCCATATCATACTAGGGAAACCATACTCAGCAGCCAAAAAGCAGGCCTCAGTTTGATCTGTATAGCAAGCCAATGGTGATGAAGTATTCGGATTTGCAAAGATTTCAGTCCCTATAGCCTGAGCTATTTGAAAGGTAAACTTATCAAGGTCATTGTTGGCAATTTCCATTGTAATCTTTGTAGAATATGAAAGTCTTATAGCTGCACCTTCAAACTCTTTCATAACTTCAGGAATACCTTCATATCCAAAGTATGGGTAGT
>JAGHBD010000095.1 GCA_021161135.1 Thermoplasmata archaeon | reverse complement strand
CTCGTGAACTGCTTGAAGAATTGAAAAAGGAATGCCCTCACGTTCCTGAAAAGGAAATAATAAGTTTATTCAAATCTGTGGCTGCGGGCACAAAAATGGTTGATTCTGCCATAATAGCAGCTGCCCACAACATGGAATACAATGCAACACATCCTCCCAAGCCAGAAAAAACGTGGCTCGATGATTTATTCACAAAAGAAGCGAGAAAAATAATGAAGCCAAAGGAGCTAATGAAAGATAAAAAGCTGTACAAGGAATTCATTGATTATATAAGCAAGCTGGAAGAAAAATATGATGATGAAGAGCCGCCAGACATAGCCATTCTCAGGAGAAGAGTTACTGCCTTCCTTAAAGAAAAGGTGAAGAAAAAATGAGGATTGAGGAGCATCCTATACTCGACTTCAAAAGAGGGAGGGAAATTTACTTTTATTACAATGGTAAAAAAATAAAGGCTTATGAGGGAGAAACAATAGCTGCCGCTTTATATGCAGCGGGCATAAAAACATTGAGCAAGAGCCTCCGCCTTCACCGCCCTCGAGGCTTTTTCTGCGGCATAGGGAAATGCTCATCTTGCCTGATGAAGGTTGATGGCATTCCAAACGTTAGAACATGCATCACAATGGTCAGGGAAGGAATGGTTGTTGAGGACAATGATATGGAACTGCCTGATAAGGAATATGAGGGCTGCGAACTCAGGAAAAAGGCGGTGGATGTTGTTGTGGTGGGCGGAGGTCCAGCTGGCATGAACGCTGCCATTGAAGCATCCAAATATGCTAGAACACTCCTCATTGACGAAAATCCACGCCTCGGAGGCCAGCTCATAAAGCAGACGCACAAATTTTTCGGCAGCAGAAGGCAGAGGGCGGGCACGAGAGGCATAGAAATTGCAAAAGAACTTGAAAGAGAAGTGATGGAGAGGGGTGTGGAAGTGCTTTTGAATACAAGCGTCATTGGATATTATAAGCGGAGCCACCATTTTCTTGCTGCCGCAGATAAGATAAACAGGATTGTTTATGAAATAGAGGCAAAAAAGATAATTTTTGCAACAGGTGCACAGGAAAACATGCTCGTTTTTGAAGGCAACGATTTGCCGGGAGTTTATGGAGCAGGAGGAGTGCAAACATTGATGAACGTATATGGTGTGAAGCCCGGAAACGTTGGCTTAATCATAGGGGCTGGAAACGTTGGCTTAATCCTTGCCTATCAACTCCTGCAGGCTGGCGTAGGCGTTGCATGCATTGTGGAAGCAATGCCAAAGATAGGTGGATATTTTGTTCATGCTGCCAAAATAAGGAGATGTGGCATTCCAATATATACAAGGCATTCCATAAAGAGAGCATATGGCGACGGAAAGGTTGAGGGAGCAATAATAGGCGAGCTGGATGAAAACTGGAATTTCGTTGAGGGAAGCGAGAAGGATATAAAATGCGATTTCATCTGCCTTGCCGTCGGCTTAACACCAAGTATTCGCCTCATTGCTCAAACAGGAGCAGAAATTTCATTTATAAATGAGGCAGGTGGATGGGTGGCGTTGCATAATGAATACATGGAAACAACAAAAGAGGGCATATATGTGGCAGGGGATCTGGCAAATATTGAAGAGGCATCCACAGCTATGATTGAGGGAAAAATTGCTGGCTTGCATGCGGCACATTCAATAAAGCCAATAGATGATTTCGAGAGAAAGATTAAGGAATATATGGAAGAACTCGAAATATTCAGGCAGGGTTATTTTGGAGAGCGCCCCAAAAAGGCGAAGGAAAAGATCCTTGAGGGATATTATGAAAAGATGGGAGAGAGAAGGAGTAGCTGAAATCGAAGATATAAGATTGCCCACAAAAGAGCAACTGCAGAAAGGAGTTGCAATCATAGAATGCATACAGGAAATTCCATGCAATCCATGTGTCGATGCCTGTCCTTTCAATGCAATTTCAATGGAAAATATAAATGCATTGCCCATCGTTGATTTTGAAAAATGCGTTGGCTGCGGGAAATGTATAGAGGTATGTCCAGGCTTGGCTATTTTTGTTGTTAAGGCGAAGGGAGAAAAAGCTACGGTAATGCTTCCTTATGAGTTCATTCCTTTGCCCAAGGAAGGGCAGATGGTGAAGGCAATAAATAGGGAAGGAAAAGAGATTTGCGAGGCAGTTGTGAAGAAAGTGAGAAAAGGAAAAACGCCAGTTGTAACAATAGAATTGCCAGCAGAATATGCAATGGAAGCGAGGCATATAAAAGTAAAAGCAGAGGAATAAGGTCGATTACTTTTTCAATGCAGCATCTATTCTCGCCACATCAAAACCAACAATTATCCTGCCATTTATATCAATGACAGGCGTTCCTGTCTGCCCACTTTTCCTTATCATTTCCTGTAGTGCTGCTGGATTTTGAGAAACATTTATTTCTTTGAACGCCACACCTTTACTCCTTAAATATGCCTTTGCCTTCCTGCAGTATGGGCAGCCTGTACTCGTATATATTATTACGCCTCCTCCGCCTCCGCTAACCCGCCTTTTCACAAGTGGCTTTGCACTCAGTACATCGCTAATTCTCAACATCATTATGGCTGTCTCCGCAGCCCTTTCTATCTCTGATTTTTCCAGAGGATATGAACGAAGAAGCCCTTCATCTATTTCACCGCTCCTTATCTTTTTCCTCATTTCTGAAACAGCCATTTCTCCATCCATGCCCATATTGCGCGAAATTACTTTGGCAGCATCTTCCAACGCTTTTGCAAATTCCTCCATAGCCAGAACATATTTTCCATTTCCATGCAACGCCTCCTTTCTTATTTTTTCCGCAACCGCAACTTTAGCTATACCTCCTCCATATACTGCCCCCTCCTTCAATGTATCGATTGCTGCCTTCACCCCTTTTCTTATATATTTTTCCATTATTTCGTTGCTTCTTTCCCCGAAACCCCTTATATGGATTGTCACCACATTTCCATTTTTAACATTCTCTATCCTTAACATTTTATCACCTTACATGGCATACCCCGCCCACGCATCCAGAATCTTCATCAACAACGCTACCACTTTCTCCAATACAATCCTTATCTATGGCATCTATGGTTGTAGGTTTTGCTCCCGTGCTTCTGGCAATTAATTTTATGTCCTCCTCGCCCACTTTTTCAAAAGCCATTATTCCATGCTTTGCCAGCATTTTTGCAGCCCTTTCATCCATCTCTCCCTTTGTAAACACAACATTTGCCCCGCTTTTAACTATCCTATCCACAATTTCCCGTAGCCTTTTCAAATCCATATCTGCAAATTTTCTGTATGCCTCCTCTGAATCTATAAATATCTTTGCATCCACCTTTGGCTTCTTCACCTTTATTTCATCCAGAATTAATATACGGGCATTATCAACTGATTCTGGCATATCCTTATCCTTCCTTTCATAATCGAGCATATGCCCCACTATTATTTCCGATTCATTTTCGTCGCCTTCCTCCTCAGCAAAAATCTTCACATTTTCATCGTCCAGCTCTTTTAAGAAAAGAACAGCATTTCTTATGAGGGGCAGCAAAAAATCAGTATGGCTGCATCCAGCGAGTGCATCTCTTATAACTGCCTCAATTTTATCAATCTCTTTTCTGCTCACTTCTTTTTTTATTTTCTCAAGCTCATCTATTGCAATTTTTGCCGCCCTTCTGTAGCCCTCTTCCACCATTGTTGGATGAAGACCACTGGAAACAAGATTGAATGCCCTTTTCAGGAGCATTGCCGCGAGATATATAAAAGTTGCAGTACCATCTTTCATTTCCTTTTCCTGGCTTGCAGCTGCTCTGGCGAGTAAATCCATAAAGGGAGTTTTTTCCATGCTGTTTAAAATTTCTGAACCAAATGGAATTATGTCTCCATCCCTGCTCATTTTATACATTCCATCTGGTCCTATTGTATTCTCTACTGCTCTCGCAACATCTTCTGCATCATTTTTTATTATATCGAGTGGCATCTTTTTTCTCTGCATGTCGTGCTTCAGCAACGGCAACATATGGCGATATTGCACACAGATATATAAACGTTATTGCAAAAATTTTGCACAACCGTAATCGCAATATATAAATTCATTGTCAGATATTGTCATGATGATGGCGAGAAAATTGCTCGTCGTTGCGACATGCCTGATTCTTTTATTTCCTCTCGCCTCTGAAAGCAGCGGTAGGCAAAAAATCACTGTAAAATTTTTGCCAGCATGCAGCATAAGCATTGCTGCCAAAGGAAAGAGCAGCTGGTTGTCTGGGGAGGAAATTGGCGAGAATGTAACCATAAAAGGGCTTTTTGTGAATATAGAGGATGGAGAAACAAAAGTAAAGACCCTATCGCCCCCATACAAATCCTATACATTCAGCGGAAGACAGTTTATATTTCTCTTTGGCTATAGAGGAAAATACAGTTTCGCCTATATTGATAATGAAGCGACAGCTATTACATACAATGGTGTTGCTCTGTATGCAGTAATCGTTGCAATAAACTAATTCCTCCCTCCTATTTTATTTTCCCGCCGCCGAGAATTTGTTTTAGTCTTGCAGCCAAATCAAGGAAAATTTAAATGCCGCAAGTAAATAAAAATCCATGAAAAGAAAGATGCTCATCATCTTTCTTTCCCTGTTGATTTTGCTACCATCCCTCATCTCAGCAAATGAAAACAAAAAGGAGGAAAATGTTGGCTACGAAAATTCATATAACTTATACACAAAAACAATCTCTATATTCTGGAAATTTCACTTAAAAGATAATTTCACCACTCCTCCAGATTGTAAGAAGATTGGAGTGAGTGCAAGAGTGGGAGAGTATTTTACGGGAGAGGCTGGAATTCTTATAAAAAGTAAAAATCATGATTATCATACTCTATGGGGAACAGGCTGGTATGTATTTGGAAAATTTGTTTATCCTCAATTGCGTTT
>JAGHBD010000050.1 GCA_021161135.1 Thermoplasmata archaeon | reverse complement strand
GAAAAAGTCAATGAGAATGAAACACATAATTGCCATGGCAATTGTTCATAACATAAACACTTACATGGCAATTTCTTCATTCATTCTGATTTTTTCGACAACCTCTCTCTTGCAGGAATTTGTAAATATAGTATTTCAACCTTTTCTCCCATGCAAGAACACTCCTCAGCCTTACATCAAATCCATCTGTTCCATCTTTTTGCTTATATCCTTTTTTACTCCACAAAATTTCCCATTCATTGCCAATTTTAATCCAGCAATGCCTTGCCTTTGTAATCATCACTTTTCTTATATTTCCCTTGCTACTTACTTCAACATTACATTCAATTACAGCTTTGTTGGGGAGGAAACTATCATCTTTAACCCTATCTATATATTCCATATCATCAGTTAGAACATCGAGCGTTATCCTAAATCTTCCATCTCCAGTTGAATTTACCAAGCTAACATTGAAAACTTTATCCATGCTTATTTTTCCGTCTTTAAATCCAGTTATGACTTCTTTTTTACCTGTTGCCAAATGCTCGACAGTCATATTATAAGCCAAATAATATTTCTTCAATCCACAATTAATCACATAATCATTCCATGTTGTTATCAACGCTTTGCCATCTGTTATGTCAAAATAATATTCAAGCGTTATGGAGAGATTTGATGGCGGTTTCATCGCCGCCAGTATATCTTCTAGCTCATTGAAAACATTGCTAGTATAGCTGTCGAAGTTGTAGGCATGTGGCATCATCTGCCATTAGATTTTCGGGTGGAATAAGATATTCTCTTTCCCAATTCAGCCAATCAAAACTTGTATAAAGGAGACCATTCAGCTCTATATAAACTCCATATACGCCAATTTTTGAGAAATAGCCGGCGGTGCAATCAACTCCATATGGCCTAAATCCCACCACTGCTTCCTGAGCATCTCTATAAGAAATGAAATGAGTATCATCTACTTCGTATGATTTATAGCCAAATTCTGTTGTGCCATTTCCAACACTATACCATTCTTTGTCAAAAAGAAAGTCAAATTCTGTTGAGGTAACATTTCTTCCATACTTTGAAGAATACCATGTATGGTCTGAAACTCTAATACTAACACCAATTCTTATCTCCTGATCATAGTAATAGTAGTAGTCTGAACTAGTGGTTGAATTAACCCTACCATGAGTCATTTTCCATCCGGTAAAGGAAGCATATGTTGTTTGGCTCCAATCTTCATAACCAGAAGTATGATTTCCATATATGTCATGAAATTCATTTGTGAACCAAGGCGGCGTTGGAATATCATCAACAGTTGGCAGAAGTTCAACAAGAGTGTTTTCATCTATGCCATCAGCTTTTGCATTACACGCTATAAAAACCACAATAAAAACCGCTGCAATAGGAAGCAGCCTCCTCATGCCTTTACCTCCTGACAATAAATAGAGCCCAGAATATAAAAAAAATTTTATGAAAACATATGCTATATGCCCCCGCTACTTTTTCATTCCGTTTGCAAAATTTTTAAATTCCTTGGCTGCTGTATAAAAGTGCTTCATGAAAACATACAGAAAGTGCTTCATCGCATAGGTATTGAAGAATTTACTTTGCCCCAGATTAAGGCAATGCCGGAAATCATAAGTGGAAAGCATTGCCTCATTATAGCCCCTACAGGCTTGGGGAAAACAGAAGCAGCATTACTGCCAATTTTTCATCTTTTTTTGAATGAAAAGAAAAAGGAAGGGATAAAAATCCTCTATGTCACTCCACTCCGTGCCCTAAATCGTGATATGCTGCGCCGCACGTTTTTGTGGGGGAAGGAGCTGGGAATAAAAATTGCAGTTCGTCATGGCGATACCACTCTCAAAGAAAGGAGAAGACAGGCATTACATCCACCTGATATGTTGATAACCACACCCGAAACTCTACAGATAATGCTTGCTGGTAAAAAATTGAGGAAAAATCTCTCGACAGTTAAATGGGTTGTGGTAGATGAAATACATGAGTTGGCTGGAGAGGAAAGGGGATGGCAACTTTCCATAGCCTTGGAAAGGCTATATGAGATTGCAGGCGATTTTCAGAGAATAGGTTTATCCGCAACTGTAGGAAATCCTGAAGAGGTGGCAAAATTTCTGGGAGGAAAAAGGAAAGTGGAAATAATCAATGCCATGGAAGAGAAAAAAATGCAAATAGAGGTTGAATCTCCTGAGTTACAAGAAATTGATTATGAAATGGCAGAAAAAATGGAGATTGATGGAAAGTCAGCAGCATTACTCAGAAGAATGAAGGAAATTATAGATGAGCATGTTGCAACCCTTTTATTTGTTAATACAAGGGATGCCGCCGAAATTCTTGCAGCTCGTCTTCGAGAGTTAAAAGCAAGTATAGAAGTGCATCATGGCTCTCTTTCTAGGGAGGCAAGGGTGGAGGCAGAAGAGAAATTCAAAAGAGGGGAAATAAAAGCTCTAATATGCACATCCTCGCTTGAACTTGGTATAGATATAGGACATGCTGATCTCGTGTTGCAATACAACTCTCCTAGGCAAGTGACTCGCATTATTCAGCGTGTCGGGAGAAGCGGGCATAAGGTGGGGAGAATATCGAAAGGGAAAATTCTTGCAATAAATCCTGAAGAATATGCCGAGGCAAAGGTAATAGCAAGAAGGGCAATGAAAAACGAAATTGAAAAAATAAAAGTGAGGAAGAACCCGATGGCTGTATTGGCCAATCAGATTATAGCAATGGCAATTGAATATGGGAGCATAGAGGCAAAAAAAATATATGAAATCGTGAAAAGAGCCTACCCATTTCACAGCCTTAGCGAAGAAAAATTTTTTGATTTGTTGAAACAGCTTCACAGAAGCGGAATAATATGGCTGGAAAATGGAAAGGTGAAAAAGAGAAGAAAATCCACGTTTTATTTCATAGACAATATTTCCATGATTCCAGATGAGAAAAGCTATGATGTTGTGGATATTTCCTCAAATAAAGTTATTGGCAAACTTGATGAAAGTTTCGTTAGCAGTTATTGCGAGGTAGGTGCGAGATTCATAATGAAAGGAAGAGCATGGGAAGTTGCAAAAAAGAACGATAAAATTTACGTTTCCCCTGCATCAAAAACGTATATAGTGCCAGATTGGGTGGGCGAAGAAATTCCTGTGCCATTTGAGGTAGCGAGGGAGGTTGGAAAGCTGCGTCGCCTGGTGGCGGAAGGGAAAGTAAAGGACAGGGTGATAGAAGAGGAAATAAAGGAGCAGAGGGAGAGGGGCTTTAAAGTGCCAAGCGACTTGCTGCTTACTATTGAATATGCAACGGATGTTGTTTATGTCAATACGCATTTTGGTACAAAAGTTAATGAGACATTAGGTAGAATACTTGCAGCTTTAATAGCTCAGCGCATAGGGGAAAGTGTGGCTGTAGGAAGCGATGCCTATCGCATATATTTTAGAGTGCCTTCACATTTTAAGCCAGAGCTTATTAAGGATATTCTCACGAATTTAAAGCCAGAGGCGGTAGAATCTCTTCTTCGCATCATTCTGAAAAGAACATCTTATATAAAATGGGAAGCTGTAAAAGTTGCGAGGAAATTTGGAATACTGGAAAAGGATGCTGAATATGATAAATTTTCTATGGAGCGTTTATTGAATGTTCTGTCTAATACTCCTTTCATGGAGGAAGTTATTGAAAAGACGATGTGGGAAAGAATGGATGTGGAGAATACCAAAAGAGCATTAGAAATGATAAGAAGTGGAAAAATATCGATAGAGATTCAACCGCTATCTCCAATATCTCTTGAAGGGGAAAAGGCGAGACAGGAATTTTTAAAGCCATTCGGCATAGATGCAAGCATGCTCGAGGCTTTAAAAAGGAGGCTTGAGGAAACAAGAATAAAACTGAAGTGCATGAATTGTGGGAATACTATAGAAACCCGCGTATATAGAGCATCAGAAAAATGCAATAAATGTGGCTCGAAAATGCTTGCAGTTATAAAGAAGGAGTTTGGCAAGGATAGAGGATGGCTGATGAAAAATGCCTCACTTGTGGCAAGTTATGGGAAAAAGGCAATATTTGTACTCGCTGGTTATGGAATTGGACCCGATACTGCATCACGCATACTTGGCAAACAAAAGGATGGGAAGGAATTGCTAAAAGAAATTTTGAAAGCTGAGATAACTTACGCCAGAACACGCCGTTTCTGGGACATGGAGTAAGCATTTATATCCCAAGTCATATTTCTCTCATGGAGATGGATACGAAGGTTCTCGACAGAAATGCTGAATGGTTTGGAGTGGCAACAGAACAACTTATGGAAAATGCGGGCAAAGCTGTAGCAGAGGAGGCAAAAAAATTGCCATATGAGAGATGGCTTGTTGTGTGTGGCTCTGGCAACAATGGAGGAGATGGCTACGTTGCTGCTCGTTATATCAAAAACTGTGTTGTTGTGGCGGTATCAAAGCCAAAAACACAGCTTGCAATGAAAAATTACAGGAGAGCTAAAGCAGAGGGCATTCCAGTATATAAATATGAGAAAGAAAGTTTTCAAAAACTTTTGCAAGAAAGTGATGCTGTCATAGATGCAATGCTTGGCGTGGGAATAAAGGGGCAATTAAAGCAACCATATAGGGAAATAGTGGAGATGCTGAATAGCGCAAATAAATTCATCCTTTCCGTTGATGTTCCAACTGGCTTGGGAAGCGATGTTGCCTTAAAGGCTGACTTAACGGTAACATTTCATTTTGTAAAGGAAGGAATGGAAGGGAAAAGCGGCAAAATCGTTGTTGCAGATATTGGTATTCCAAAAGAGGCAGAGGAGGAAGTGGGGATAGGAGATTTGCTTTATTATCCAAAGCCAGATAAAAAGAGTCATAAAGGAGAGAATGGAATTGTTGCCGTGATAGGCGGCGGGCCATATACAGGGGCTCCTGCTCTCGCCGCCCTGGCTGCCTTGCGAACTGGTTGCGATCTCGCATATGTATGCACGCCTTCCGCAATTTCGCATATTATCTCTTCATTTTCGCCCAATCTCATAGTGAAGGGAATGAATGGGGAAATTTTTTCATTGGGAAACATTGCTGAAATAGAGGAGATGGTAGCGAAGGCAGATGCAATTCTGGTTGGCCCGGGTTTAGGAAATGATGAGGAAACGATGAAGGCATGCCGTAAATTTTTTGAGGAGTATGCGGGAAAGAAATTGATTGTTGTAGATGCCGATGCCATTGCAGCACTCAAAGACATGGATTGCGGAGGAAAAACAATTGTAACACCTCATGCAGGCGAGTTCAAAAAACTCACAGGTATTGAATTGCCAGATAATATTGAAGAAAGAAAAAAATTGGTTATGAAGGAGGCAGCAAAAATAAATGCAACTATCCTCCTCAAAGGATATGTGGATATCATCAGCGATGGTCATAGCATAAAAATAAATCGCATGCACAACGAGGCAATGACGGCAGGCGGCACAGGAGATGTGTTGGCTGGAATATGCACTGCTTTGCTGGCTAAAAAAGCGAAGCCATTTCATGCAGCATGTATGGCTGCTTTTATAAATGGAATGGCTGGAAATATGGTATATGAAGAAAAAAGTTATGGGCTTGTTGCAAGTGATTTGCTGGAGAAAATTCCAGAAGTAATAAGAGATTTTATTTAAACAGGAGTTGCCCAGCTTTCATCATCCTTATATACCGCCTCTCCAAACTCCACATCACCTTCTATGAGCGGCTTCGGCTCCTTAACTGCTTCTATTCTATACAGAGCTGATTTATACCAATTATAATCGCTCTTGATATTCAGTTTCTGCACAATTGGAAGTTTTTCCTGATAACGGAAAAAATTGCTACCATCATCTGGATAAACTTGGAATTGCCTTCTTATGTCTGTAATAACAAAGCCCATGTCATGAAGCATCTTCTGGATTTCATACCATTTTTTGCGGGAGGCTTCGAGGGTTGTTAAACCAAAATAGCCAGAGCATCCAATGCCCTTTAAGGAAGCGACGCATCTGGAGAGGAATAGTTTTATGCCAGGAAGGGTTTCGACGGGGTCAGTAACAAATACATCGAATTTTTTCTTTAGTTCTTCATTGTCTTTTTGCAAATCCTGTACCTCCGCTTCTATTCTCAAATTTTCCTCCTCTGCCACCTTGTTTATATATTCTATAAGTCTCTCGTCTATATCCACAACAAAAATTTTTTCAGGTATTTCTGTAAGGGCAAGGGCTATGCTGAAAAGGTCGTCGTCGCCTGCAACAAAAATGCTGCCATAAGCATCTCCTCTTTCTATCATAAATGATAGCTTTCTCAATGCAGATGAAACACTTATGTACCCCTGATCATATTTTTCGATGGGCTGAGGGCGATTTTTGAGTATCTCTACATATTTTTCCTTTATTTCATCCACTCCTTTATATCCTGTGCCATCACATTTCTCGCATTTATAACGCTGGATTATTTTTCCTGCAATACTTTTTCCCTTTTCAGTAAGCTCTACCATTCCATTATGCAGTTTTATTATTCCTTCCTTTTCCAGTTCATGAAATATATCAAAAAATTCTGGAAGTGAGGCATCCTGCCAATCTATAATCTCCCATATTGAAGCTCTGCCAGCAGAAAGGAAAGATATTATCTGCCTCGCTATTCTATTCACTCTATCCCCTATCTAATATGTAATGGCGGTAAGATTTTGGCTTGAAGTATTTGAGAAAAGCTTCAAAGGCTTTATCCGCCTGCTGGGGGTCGCCACAGGTGAAAATATCCAAATTGACGAGTTCATACTCAGGCCAAGTATGAATTGAGATATGTGATTCCGAAATTAAAACTATACCGGTGACACCATGGGGGTTGAACTGCTTGTATAATGAGCCAACTGCCTCTATTTTTGCCTCCTCAACAACCTTGTCCATGATTTCCCTCACCTTCTCCTCTCTGGAGATTAAATCACTCGAAACGCCATACAATTCAGCTATTATATGTCTTCCTAATACCTTCATTGTTATCACCTCCAGATCGGGGGTGAATCGCTGTTCCACTCCGAGAATATTCCTGTGGTAGAACCCCCGATTTTTTGTAAATACATTTTCTTTTTAAATTTTTCGCATAAAGTAAAAAAGGCGACGGCATAACAGCTTGTGAAAATACTGCCAGAACATGAAGCTAAAAAACTGCTGCAGAAATATGGAATACCAACCACTAAATTCTTCATCATAGAAAAAAGAGATGATATAGAAAAAATTCAAATAAATTATCCAGTCGTCCTTAAAGTTTCTTCTCCAAATATTCTTCATAAAACAGATGCTGGGGCAATAGTGCTGGATATAAAAAGCAAAGAAGAACTCACGGAAAAATATGAGGAAATGAGACAGCGATTTCCCTCAGAAGTTTTTATTGTAGAAGAAATGCAGGAAAGGGGTGTGGAAATAATAGCAGGTATTGTGGATGATGATGCATTTGGAAAATGTATTATGGTCGGAATAGGAGGGATATTTACAGAAATCTACAGAGATGTTGCATTCAGAATGATTCCAGCGAGCAAAGAAGATATTGAGGATATGTTGAAAGAGCTTAAAGGCAGGAGAATTTTCGAAGGCTATAGATTGAATCTTGATAAGGAGGCATTGATTGAAATCCTCCTTAGGCTAAATAAGATGGCTCAGGAGATGGAGATAAAGCAGCTTGATATGAACCCAATATTTTTATATGAGGATGGGGCAAAAGTTATAGATGCTAAAATTATTATGGAGGAGTAAAAATGGAATTGTTAGGTGAAGGAAAAAAGGTTTTGCTTGGAAATGAGGCTATTGCAAGAGGTGCTTTGGAAGCAGATGTTGATGTTGCAACAACTTATCCAGGCACTCCTTCTTCCGAAATAGCCGATAGCCTCTCAATGGTTGCAAGGTATCTCAAGAATTCTGGAAAGGAAGTGCCTTTCTATTTTCAGTATTCTGTAAATGAAAAAGTTGCGTTAGAATTTGCAGCCGCCGCCTCCCATGCTGGGCTGCGTGCCTTGACATGCATGAAGCATGTCGGCCTGAATGTTGCCAGTGATGCCCTGATGACATATGCCTATGTTGGCTGCAAAGGAGGGCATGTTATTGTTACTGCCGACGACCCCAGCTGCCATTCAAGCCAGAATGAGCAGGATAATCGATGCTATGCAAAATTTGCCGCTTTGCCAATGCTCGAGCCAAGCAGCCCGCAGGAAGCAAAGGATATGACCGTTGAAGCCTTTGCTCTATCTGAAAAACTTTCATTGCCGGTTATTCTGCGAACAACAACACGGGTCTCCCATGCAAGAGGAGTTGTAGAACTTGCGCCATTGAATATGACATTCAAAAAGGGAAAATTTGAGAAAGGAGGGTTGACAGTTACAGTTCCAGCTGTTGCAAGAAAGCTTCATCCTGTGCTGCTTGAAAAGATGGAAAGGGCAAAGGAGATATCAAATAAAAGTCCTTTCAATTTTGTTGAAGATTTTGGAGGGGAGTATGGGATAATAACATCTGGAGCAGCATATAATTATGTAAGGGAAGCAGTAGATGATTTGAATCTCAAATGCAAAATCCTCAAAATTGGCATGAGTAATCCACTCCCAGATAAAAAAATTGCGGAGTTTTTGAGAGAATGCAAGAAAGTAATAGTTGTTGAAGAACTTGAGCCATATATTGAGGAGCAGGTGAAGATTATTGCAAGGGATGAAGGAATTGGCGTAGATATATATGGCAAGGGTTACGGGAAATTGAAGAGATATTATGAATATGATATGGATATAGTTTATTCAACTCTTGCAAAATTTTTTGGTGCCGAGTGGGAAGAAAAAGAGGAAGGCGAGAAAATTACAGACCGCCCGCCTGTTTTGTGCCCTGGCTGTCCTCATAGAGCAACTTATTATGCTGTAAAACAAGTAGCAAAGCCAGATACAATATACCCTACTGATATTGGCTGCTATACTCTCGGCTTGCTTCCGCCATATAAAACGGCGGATTTCCTTTTATGCATGGGTTCGAGCATAGGAACTGGATGTGGATTTTCAAAAGCAACAGAGCAGCCAGTGATATCGTTTATTGGTGATTCCACATTTTATCACGCTGGTTTGCCTGCACTCGTCAATGCTATTCATCATAACCATAATTTTGTTGTTGTTATACTTGATAACTCAACCACTGCCATGACAGGACATCAGCCCCATCCTGGCAACGATATAGATGGAATGGGAAATAAAGCTATATCAATGGATATGGAAAAGGTTGTTCGTGGTCTTGGAGTAAAACATGTGGAGGTGGTGGATCCACGTAACCTCAACGAAGCGAAGGAGGCAGTGAGAAGGGCGCTTGAATATGATGGTCTTTCTGTGATAATCTCAAAAGCACCATGTATTCTTCTGGAAAGAAAATACAAGAAAGAGAGAAAATTATATCAGATAAACCAGGAGAAATGCAGGAAATGCAAAATATGCATAACAAAGTTTGCCTGTCCCGCCTTTTATTTTGATGGAGATGATATTAAAATAAATGCTGCCCTCTGCACAGGTTGCGGAGTGTGCCCGCAGGTTTGCCCCTTTGATGCCATTGAGGAGGTGGCAGAATGAAAAAAAGTATTGTGGTGGCAGGCGTAGGAGGACAGGGAGTGATCACAGCAGCAAATATACTGGCGAGGGCGGCGCTTAGAGATGGATATAATGTTGTGATGTCGGAGCTTCATGGAATGGCTCAGAGAGGAGGAAATGTAGAATGCAGTGTGAGGATAGGAGATGTTTATTCTCCAATAGTTGGAAATGAGACAGCAAATGCTATCATATCTTTTGAGCCACTTGAAGCATTGAGAAACTTGCAGAAAGTGAGGAAGGATGGGCTGGTTCTTACAGATGTAAATCCAATAATACCTCCTCTTGTATCTCTTGGAATAGGGAAATATCCAGCTGTCGAGGAAATCTTTGATAAAATATCGAAACACTGCAGGCTTATAAAAATAAATGCAGATGAGATTGCAAGGAAAGCTGGGAGTATATTAACAAAAAATGTTGTTATGCTCGGGGCAGCTACAGCGTTGAATATTCTTCCAGTAAGTGAAGAAAGTCTCATTGAAACAATAAAGGGAACGGTGCCACCAAAATACATAGAAATAAATATGAAAGCTTTTGAAATGGGAAAAGAAGAGATGAGGAAATAAAAGGAGTGATTCTACTGAGCATAGTCATTATCTCCATATGTATGCTACTGTGTGCACAAAATGTTTTCTTATTATTTTCGATATTTTTAAATAACTTTTATAGCTTTATTCAGAAGAAAAAATGAAAGATATTGGGGAGTTAGAAGTTTTAGAGGAAATAGAGCCGAAGACCGAAGAATTGAAGGCTAAAAAACCTGAAAAGAACAAATGGGGAAAATTTTTAACCATTATACTAATACTTGCGATAGCAATAATTTTGGTGCAGTTTGTTGTAGAATATTTCTCTAAACCAACCATCAAGCCAATTGGAGAACATGATTTTAAAGTAAAGGTAATAAACGAAAATCCATATCCAATAACAGTATATGTGATTATCTATATAGGAGAAAACCGCACTCCTGCGTATTGG
>JAGHBD010000040.1 GCA_021161135.1 Thermoplasmata archaeon | reverse complement strand
GTGCAGAGTATGGAAATTTTATCTGCGGGCAGGGAGAGAAAATTATATGCGGCGGGCTTTAACATGCCATCACAGCAAATAAGCCAATACTTATTTATACATCCTCCAATTGCAAAAACATGCAAAAATATGACTATCATAAATTGCTCGATAGGGCTTTGCAGGCTTTGCCAAAAGACATTGTAGTAAAGGAAAGGTTTCAGATGCCAAAGGGTATAATATTTTATGAAGGAAATACAACTATTCTAAAAAATTTGGCAGAAATCGCCGATATAGTTAATAGAGATGTAGAACATATTTTTAAATATCTCCTTAAAGAACTTGGAACTGCAGGGGAGATAGATGGAGAAAGAGCAGTTTTTCAGGGCAAAATACCAGAAAACAGGGTGCAGGAGAGGATAGAGAGGTATGTGAATAGATACGTTCTTTGCAGAGAATGCGGCAGACCCGATACAAAACTCATAAAGAAGAATCGCACCCTCATGTTAAAATGCGAAGCATGCGGCGCCATCCACCCTGTGGCGGGTAAAATAAAAAGAAGTTAGTTATCTGTACCACGTCCAGAGGTTGTGGGCAAAGAAATTCCATATAAATGCGGCGGCTATGCCAGCAATATTTGCTTTTAAGGGATGAATTCCAGCTAATGACGTCAGAAGCATAAGAATTGAGAGATTTATTAGAAGCCCTACAAGTGTGGCAAGGTTGAACTTCGCAGCTCTTTTAAGAAATTCCCTTACCCCCTTTTTACCTCTGTCTCTGAAAGTCCATATTTCATTTAGGAGAAAGGAAAAGAGGATGGAGGTTTCTATGCTTATAAATCCAGCAAGCAATAAATGAAGTTTATTCATCAAGAGCCATAAAATAAATTCATTAAGGATTACAGATGTCCCTCCGACGAGACCAAATTTAAAAAACCTGAATATTTCTCCTTCTTTCCATGCTACACGAAGCAAATGCTTTGAATAATTTGAATAGCTTTCATTAAAGCTTCCTCCTCTTACTACTTCTATAGGAACTTCCTCAACTTTTGCATATTTGCCTTTTGCCAGAACTTCCAGCAAAATTTTACATCCTACAGGATATAATCTCGTTTTATTCACCACTTCTCTCTTTATCAAAAAAACCTCTGAGAGAGGGTCTTCAACCACTCTGCTTTTTGGGAACAAGAGATTGACAAACATTTTTGCAACCCTTGATTTTGTTGCCCTTTTACCAATTACAATATCAGCACCCTTTTTTGCTCTCTCCATCAAGTCACTAATACATTTGTTGATGTCTTTAACTCTATCGTTTAGCAAGATTATGTACTCTCCTTTACTCTCTTCAATACACCTTATGAGTGTTGTTGCTAAATCCACGTCTTTAACAAACTTTATTCCCTTCCCTTCTAAGCTTTTATGGGGCGAGCCCGCAACTATTATCTCATAGTCCTTCTCTTTATCTAATGCGTTGATGACTCTTGCCAGCTTCAACCCATAAGGGAAAATTAGAGATATCATGCTCTCCTTACCTTCAAAGTTAATCTTTGTTGAGAGACGACTATTATTTCCTCCCCCTCTTTTATTTCTTCTTCTGCCTCCGCCCTCCATATTTTTCCATCAACTTTCACTTGTCCTTTTGGATTTATGTCTGTTATTGCAACCCCTTTTTTACCAACTAACTCATTCTCCCCTATTCTCGGCTTTGCCTTTTTCGCTTTTATTGCTTTCATGAGCGCATATGAAAAGAAAGCAGTGATAAATATAGCTATCACAAGACTTGCCACTCTGAAAGCAAGATACCAGCTTAGAGGCATTTCATGCATGGCTTTTTCAGCTGGCATAAGCATTATCCCAAATATAAATGTAATTATTGCAGCGACAGTCCAGAAACCAAATGTTGGAGTGAATGCTTCTATCACAAAAAAGATGAAGGCAAGAGAGATGAGAAGAATCCCCGCAACATTTACTCCAATAAATGAAAAACCATATAATGAAAGAATTACAGATATGGCTCCAATGGTTTCTGGCAAGTGAAAGCCTGGAGTGAGAAATCCAAAAATCAAGCCAAACATTCCAATCGTAAAAAGAATTGATGCTATTTGCGGGTCTGAAATATAGTTTATAAAAATGTCTCTAAAACTCCATTTTATTCTTTCAATAGTGCTGTTAGAAGTTCTTAAGGTTTTTCTTTCACCCCTCACATTCACTTTCATTCCATCCAGTTTTTTAATGAGTTCTTCCACACTCTCCGCAACTATTTCTATCATTCCCTTTTCATATGCCTCCTTTTCATTCAGCACAACATTTTCCGTCACAAATTTCTCAGCCATCGACGCATTCCTGCCATGAGAGAGTGCAAGATTTTTCATCATCGCTGCATATGCCTTCACAACCTTTTCATCGGCTTTTTCAGGCAAACCGGTTGCAGGATTAACATTGCGGGGCTGGCAGGCGCCGATGAGCGTTGTATTTGCCATGGCTGCCACATGCGATGCCATTAAAAGGAATGTGCCCGCAGAAAAAGCTTTGGCTCCAGGTGGTGCAATATATATAACGATGGGCACAGGAGAGTTTTCTATCTTTTTAATGATTTTCTCCATGGCATTTGCCATTCCTCCATCTGTATCAAGAATTATTATAAGCGCCTCACCATCCTTTGCCTCATCGATTGCTTTCTCAAATTGATTCACGGTGCCTTGAGCAATTATGCCCTGTATCTCTGCCACATAAACTTTTTTGCTGTCCGCATTTGCATGTGGAAGGAGGAAAAGAATTAAGAGAAATACCAGAATTTTCCTCATTGGAAAAAGATAGAGGGGGTAATAAATAACTTTTTCCTTATTCCTCTTTTCATGTAGAGGTTAGCGAGTTAAGCAATATTTTCTTCTATAAGCTGTACAATATCTATGACATCCGCGAACTCCTTAAGATGGCTGTAACAGTGGGGAGATGCGGTAACTATTGTCGCCCCTGTTTTTTTAGCTTCTCTTGCCAGGTATTCTGCCATTTCTCCTGCCTCATCTGGGAATGCCAATTTAAACTCAATTTCTCCTCCGCACTGTCTTGCTTTGCTTCTATTCTCACTAAACTCGACAAGGTTACCAAATTTTTTTATCACTTGGCGAGGTTCTTCATATATTCCGAAATATCTCCCCAAGAAGGCAGAATCATGATAGATGTAATTTTTATCTTTCTTGCTTTCTTTTATTCCGAGAGATAATATAAACTGACTAATGTGAATTGGATTAAATTCACGTAAGGCAATCATTCCATTAGGGCATGCCATAACAATCCTATCAAAATTTTTCTCCCTTAATCCTTCCTTCATTTTTTCATTAGTCTCTCGGCCAATTTTATGTATTGGATAGCCGCAGCATCCCCCCACAATACTCACATTTAAGCCAAGCTTATCAAATAAGGATATGACAACATCTTTCATCTCTCTGTTTGTTAAACAGCCCATGAAAAATGCTATTTTTCCACCGTCTTTCTCAAAGTTTTCATCACCAAATATATTGTTCTTTTCATTAAAGTTTTTAAGCAAATTCTGATGGGGCGGGAGCAACATTTTAAGGCTGTACCTTGCCGCCTTTATTACATCTGCTATTTTTATTAATGAGGGACAATCTTCTTCGCACCTCTTACATAACGAGCATTTTTGTAAACTTTTGACAACATTTTCATCTTCATTCAATTCTCCAGTGAGGAGACCATACGCAATCATTATTTTACCTTTTGGATAGTCACTCTCTTTTTGCACAAAATTGTATGCATAATATGATTTCTTACAAAATCCACAACCTGTGCAACTCAGAATTTCATCATGATAGTCTTCAAGCATAATTGTAAATATTCGGGTGTTTAAAAAGAATATTAATATCCACAACATGCAAAAGAGAAACGATTTAATCTATCTGTGATTTAATTTTATGAAAAAATTGATTGTGACGGGCATTATAGTTCTATCTTCATTGATACTGCTGGACGTACTCTTTATTGACAAAAACATAAATGATAATCCCGCAACAGAC
>JAGHBD010000166.1 GCA_021161135.1 Thermoplasmata archaeon | reverse complement strand
TAGCTTCCTTGCACAGTTCTGCAACACTTGTATATCCAAGCCCTGGATTTTTCTTTATCAATTCTTCAATTTCCTCATGCAATTCCTTTGGTATTGAAATGGTACTATATTTTAGAGATGTTTTATTTCCTCGCTTCACGAGGTTATAATCAAAACTGCATATATTTACTTTACTGTCTTTTAAATTTTTTTATTTTATCTTTATACATGACCCATGCATGCTTTGCCACTATTTCACAAACATTATTACCTTAACACTGTCTTCAAAAACTTCCTCGCCGTCATACATTTTGGTCATTATCTCATGCATTCCAAATGCATTTCCTAATTCCCATTCAAAAGGCGGCGATGTATCAATTTCTTTTCTTTCTCCATCCATATAAAATTCCACTTTATCAAATTCGCCCTTTACCTCCACCTTCATTTTCCCTATGATTATAGCAAAATTTAATGGCATACTCATAATTTCCTTCCCCATCAGATATATTTTCCCCTCTTCAGGCTTTATTATTCCCCCTATTTTTATATGTAAAACAGGGGATTTCCACCATAACCTTCCTTTAATAATTTCCTTCCCATCGCTTGTATTAAGCACTTCAATATAACTTTCATTGGTTCTCTCCTCAACAATTCTCAAATAAGAATGATAACCATATATGGAAGGAGAAACAACTTCCGCATATACTCCATCTACTCTTGCATATGCAACAACATATAAATCTGTTGCATCTTCTGGTAGCAAAATTTCTTCACTCCAGAGTTTCCCATCCCAATATGTGCCTCCTCTGTAACCACCTTCATAATCTTTATGCCTCTCTCCCTCAAATTCCTGAGTAAAATTTGGGGAGAAAGAATATTTTACATAGGTTTCATCAACATTCAAACAACCATACACCTGCCATTCCACCTTCGCCGCTCCACAGGCAAATGAATTGTTCGGAGTAACCCACATTATATAGGGCTGAGCTATATCTGTCTGATGCAACACAAACCTTATCACCTCCGCTATATACCCATGCTCTTCATCTCCAAATTTCCATTCTGGCGGATCCTTTATCTTTGACATCTCAGGAGAAATCCAGAAAATTCCGCAGCCATTATAATTCCCAAAAATCTCCTCATTCACAAAATCATCTTCTGCAGGGCATCGCTCCACATTCGCCCCATATGCCCAGGCGGCGATGCAGCCCGGTGCCTCATAGCCAACGGTAGTAGGAATGGTGCCTATGTTGCTCTCATCAAGTTTTCCCCCATAATCACCCATAAATTCCCCCAGTCTGAGGCAGGCAACATGGAAGAAGTAAAAATCTGGAGGAGCATATGTATATTCTCTGTTGCTGAAAGGGCTTTTTGCTTTTACATTCGAATGAGTCGAAGACCACGGGTATAGAAGCATCCTCGCCCCACCATGAAAATCTGTGCCAACTCTTATTGCGTGGTCATTTATGAAATGATACAGAGTTTGTCCATTGACACTTCCCCAAAGTTCGGAGTATCTTCCCTTCCAGTCATAATCTGCCTCTCTATTCAAATCCCAGTCATTGGCATCCCATCTTATGCGATTGTCGAATCCATAAGGATTGTGGCTTACTTCAATATATATTTCACGATTATCCAGAAGCCATTTTATCCATTCATTCTCATCTTTTTCTTCCAGCAGCCATTTTGCAGCCCAATACAAACCGATGGTTCCAACTGTTTCATCTCCATGCGGACTTCCCAAAAATAACACCTCGGGTTTTAGAAAGCCATTGCTTTCATTAGTAATGCGTACATAATACAAATCATATCCTCCCGTCGCCTTTCCCAGCCCATAAATTTCGTTTGCCCTAAAAATTTCAACATAATCTGGGTACATTTCTTCCAGTGACTTATACCACGAAACTAGTTCATCATAGCTTTCAGGCTTCTTTTTTTCTTCACTTGCGAGAGAAACATTTACCAAAATAAGAAGTACTGATGCAAAAACCACCAGTAATTTTTTCATAAAAGTAAAAATGAAGGGAAATTAAAACATTATGTTCTCTCTGATATTTTGAAGTAATGAGCTATAGCAATAGCCATGCCTTGCCTCCAGCCATACAGTTGTTTTCATAAATTGTGAAGGAAAGTTTAAAATCTGTGACAAATTCTACTAACGAAAATGAATAAATCTGGCTGTCCAAAATGCGGGAGTGAGAAACTGGTTCTCGTTCTAAGACTTCCAAGGTCAACAGATGGACTCATGCCAAAACAGCAGATATTCTTAAAATGCGAGAATTGCGGGTATGAAATTCCAATAAAACCTGAATAATCTCCAAATTTTTTACTTACTATTTCTTTCTATTTTCATCAAGGATTTTCTTTACTTTTGGTTTTAGCTCTGGTAGTTCTTTAAATAACTTTCCAAACAATTTCAAAATCAGCAGAAAAATAACCATGAATGAGCTTATCCCTTATTTTCGCCATCTCCTTCCATGGTAGCGTAGATATTTTCCTTTATTTCATCAGGTATATTTTTGGTAGCTTCTCCTATAATCTCTAATTTCCTAACAACTGCACTTACTGTTTTATCATCATTTTTGAATTCCTCACAATTCATGCCAGCAACAAATTCTTCTATTCTTTCAATTGCATCAAAAATATCTTTTTACAAATAGCTTATAATCTCTCTTCATACATGGACAGCCTCCTTCAGGATGTGGGGAGCGAATATGAAAATTGATTATAAAGTTCTCTCCTTTTCTCTTTCTATTTGCTTCTCTATCGCTTCCATTGCCTTTTTCATTGCCTGCCGATAGCCCCATCCGTTATCGGCTGCAATAAAAAGTCCTTTTGGAGAGGAAAGGCGAATTTTGCAATAGATTAGCGGTAATCCATGCTTCCTTTCCTTGTGCTGCTTAAGATATGCATATAAATAACCGTTTTCAAGAAATTCTTCATGTTTCCTTACAAATTCTTTAAGATGGAGCATTGCCTCGTCCTTATCAAAATTTTCTATCCTGTCAATTTCTCCGCCAATCTGCACAAATATTTTCTCCTCTTCCCCATAACTTGCTACTGGCTCTAACAAGTCCTTTTTTGTTATTATACCAACAAGTTTTCTTCCCTCCCCTATTATAATTCCTCCAAGCCCATTTTTAAGCATTTCTTCTATCACATCTTTTACCTTTGCTTCTGGCGGCAATATTACTGGCTCTTCAGTCATCACACCTTTAACAGGTATTTTAAGATATCTTTTCTTTTCTGCTATGAATTCACCATATTCTGGTTTTTCTTCTGGATGAATAACTTTCTCCAGTAAATCGCCAACGGTGATTATACCAACAACTTTCCCCTCTTTAACAACGGGAAGACGGGAGATATTTTTTTCTCTGAATATTTTTATTACCTTGCCTATATTGTCATCTGGAGAAACAAAAAGAGGGGAAGAGCTCATATATTTAGCAACTTTCTCCTCTCCTAATTCCTGTTCCACGATATAACGGAGAATATCATCATCTCTTACCATTCCAACAAGCTTTTCATTATCAAAAACAGGGAGATGATAAATATCGCTCTCCAGCATGAGACGAGCTATTTCATTGACAGGTGTGGCTGGCGAAATGCGGGGGGCATGTCGAATAAATTTTTTCACTTTTGCCTCCGGCGGAATCTTTGCCCTCATAATATCCTTTTTTGTTATGACTCCCTCGTATTTTTCTCCATCCATGACAACAAGGGCATCTGTGTCTTCCAAAAGACTCAATACCTTGGAAATGTTCTCATTTGCATCTATTACATCGAAATCTCTCGTCATTATCTGCTGGGCATATATGAGCATTACCTCACCTCCCTTTCAAATTTCTCGGCGATTTCGACATATCTCTGCAACTCTTCTTTGGCAAGAGGCTTCACATTTTTCAGTGCTTCCTCGAAATGTTTTTTCCTTATCTTCAATTTCTTTATCTCTTCCTTGTCCATCTTTCCTCCTTTCTGTATATATTCTCTTATCGCTGCCATCACCGCTTCGTTGCAAACTGCTGCAATATCTGCACCAGTGTAGCCCTCCGTCTTTTCAGCAAGCTCATCAATATTCACATCTTTGGCGAGCGGTTTTTTCCTCGTATGTATCCTGAATATCTCCTTCCTCGCTTCCTTGTCGGGTGGCGGTATGTATATGAGGCGGTCAAATCTTCCAGGGCGGAGCAAAGCAGGATCTATTATATCTGGTCTATTCGTGGCTGCTATCACAATAACGTCTCGAAGCTCTTCGAGTCCGTCGAGTTCAGTAAGCATCTGACTTATGACCCTTTCCGTAACATGACTGTCTGCCGCTCCTCCTCTGGATGGAGCTATTGCATCTATCTCATCAAAGAAAATTACGCATGGCGCCGCCTGCCTTGCCTTTCTGAATGTTTCTCTCACTGCCTTCTCGCTTTCGCCCACCCATTTTGAAAGGAACTCCGGCCCCTTAACACTTATGAAGTTTGCCTCGCTTTCTGTAGCTACGGCCTTGGCAAGTAAAGTTTTTCCTGTGCCAGGCGGACCATAAAGCAAAATGCCCTTTGGTGGTTTGGCATCCATATGACTGAAAAGTTCGTTGTATTTCATTGGCCATTCAACAGCCTCTTTCAGCTTTTGCTTTACATCATGCAACCCACCAATATCGTCCCAATGAACATTGGGTGTCTCTATCACCACCTCTCTTAAAGCAGACGGAGTCATTGATTTAAATGCGTCATAGAAATCCTTTTCCGTCACCTCTAACTTTTCTAAAATCTCTGCCGGAATTTCTTCTGCCTCTAAATCAATTTCAGGAAGTATTCTCCTCAAAGCTCTCATTGCAGCTTCTTTGCAGAGAGCAGCCAGATCGGCACCAGAATAGCCGTGCGTCATTTCCGCAAGTTTATCCAAATCAACGTCTTTGGCAAGAGGCATACCTCGCGTATGTATCTCCAAGATTTCTCTTCTCCCTTTCTTGTCAGGTATCCCAATCTCTATTTCCCTGTCAAATCTCCCCGGCCTTCTCAAAGCTGGATCGATAGCATTTATTCTATTTGTCGCCCCTATCACAACAACCTTGCCTCTCTCTTCCAATCCATCCATCAGTGCAAGAAGTTGAGCAACTATTCTTCGCTCCACTTCCCCCGTCACTTCCTCACGTTTTGGAGCAATGGAATCAATTTCATCAATGAAAATGATAGATGGTGCATTTTCCTGCGCTTCTTTGAAAACTTTCCTCAGATTCTCCTCACTTTCTCCATAGTATTTGCTCATTATTTCCGGCCCACTAAGCGAGTAGAAATTTGCATTTGTTTCATTTGCCACCGCCTTCGCAAGTAAAGTTTTTCCTGTACCAGGCGGTCCATGCAGCAGCACCCCCTTTGGTGCTTCTATACCGAGTCGCTCAAAAAGCTCTGGATGCTTCAAAGGTAGCTCTATCATTTCTCTTACCTGTCTCACAGCATCATGCAATCCACCAATATCTTCGTAAGTAACGCGAGGTATTTTCATTTCTTCCTTTGCAACTTTTTCACTAACTTTAATTTCAGTTGTGGCTCCTATTATAACAGCCTCGGCAGGAGGAGAAATGGAAGTTACAACCAGATCAATTCTTCTTCCCATTATATTTATGGTGATTTTATCCCCTTTAGTGACAACATGACCCTCAAGGAGATGGGCAAGATATTCCTCAGCACCAACTATTCTCAAATCTTCAGTTGGGGCAAAAACAACTTTTTGAGCTGTTTTTGCAACTATTTTCCTCACTTTAACCTTATCGTCTATACCAACGCCAGCATTTTTCCTTATGATACCATCTATCCTTATAATCCCCTTTCCTGCATCCTCAGCATACCCTGGCCAGTAAATACAGGCTGTTTTTTTCTTACCCTCTATGGAAATAACATCACCTGGCGTGAGACCCATCTCTTCCGCTATCTCTGGATCTATTCTTGCTATACCTCTTCCAACATCTCTTGCCTTCGCTTCCTCGACCTTTAAAATCCACTCCTTTTTCTCTACCATTTAAATCACCTCCAAAAAATTAATAAAAAAGAGGAGGAGATTACTCAATCTTGATTTTTCTGCCCTTTTTCTTTGGTTTCAGTTTTTTGAGTTCAACGTCGAGCACTCCATTCTGGTATGTTGCCTTTGCCGACTTTGGATCCACCTCTGCTGGTAGCTCTACCTCTTTGTAATACTTTCTGTCTTTGGTATCAACTTTTATTCGCAAAGTATTCTCTGTAACTTCGAGATCAATGTCCTCTTTTTTCACTCCTGGCACCTCTGCAGTAACACTTATCTTGTCATCGCTTTCTATCACATCCACAAGTGGCTCTCTGACTTCCTCTGTTATTCCTGGTCTCATTGGAACATTGCCAAATTCCCTTACCTCTGGCTTACCATCTGGCCCTATCCTGATGCTCCATCCATAGATATATGGCTTGCCTTCCATACCGCCAAGCTTGCCCTCCATGGCATCTCTGAGTATTCTGTTCAT
>JAGHBD010000136.1 GCA_021161135.1 Thermoplasmata archaeon | reverse complement strand
TGAGCAAACTGTAAAGACTGGAGCCAAACCAGCTGCAATAAAATAATTTCTTTTGCTTTTGCTGGAGAAATAAGCCATCATTCTTTCTTTTGAAATGAAAGTGGAGAAGAAACCACCAAGCATGAAAGCAAAAAGCAAGGGACCCCATGCTCTGGTTGCATAGCTGAAGATATAAACTATTGGAATTTCCCATAGAGGATATTCCTTCAACTCGTGGTATTTATATACAGGCGTTAAAGGCTCTCCAGTAATTTTTGGATATACTATTGTAGCTAAGCCAAGGATAAGCAATGCAGTTGGCACAACAATTTTAATCCATTTTTTTGCCATCATTTTAACCACCTGACTTTTTCAAATTTTTTTGAAATGTTATAGAAAAAAACTATATAAATTTTGCCATTTCAAATTTTTTTGAAATACTGGATTGGCAGCCTAGTTGTGATATCTCCATTTTCGTCAATTTCACCATACTGTTTGGTAAAACAGCAGGCGAAATAATTTCCATACTCCACACCTGTAATTTTATTGCGAAAATTTTTTATATTTCTTGCCGTTACTGTAACACCAAAATTAAAAAATTGCTACCGAGGTGAAAAAATGGCATGTTTTCTGGTTCCGGGGGCTGAGGCGGTTGTAACGACAGTTGTGCAAAAAGCGGTAGGAAAGGAAAGAGCTGAAAAGCTGAAACTTGGTTGGCTCAACACAATGCTGTGGGGCGGCGTGCTTTTGCTTGCCATCGAGCACATATGGCATGGAGAAGTGGTGCCGTGGCCACCTTTCCTTACAGCAATGAACAATCCAGCGGATATTCCAGCAATGCTCCATGAAATGGCACTCGTTGGTGGAGCAATGAGCATAGTGATAACTCTTGTATGGGCAATCATGGTTGCAGTAACGAATGCACTGAAGGAAAGGGTAACTGTAAGGAAAGCAGTTAGAGTATAAAGATACCATGTGGCTCATCACAACCACTCTGGCGGCGGCTATTGTCACAGCAATATGGTATATAAGCGATAAGGCAAGGGAAACATACAAAATAGGGATGCTCAATCTCATTCTGTGGGGCACAGCAATCATGGTATTCGTTGACCACGTTATCGGATATTCAATGGAGGGGGGCGAATTCATAGAAACCACTCCAGATGCAATACTCCTTTCAATAGTGCTAATAATTGTGGCACTGCTGGCATGGGAACTTATATTATTTGTAAAGGATCCGAAAGGAGTACTCAGAAGCGTTATAAAGTAACGCCTTTCTCCTCCCATTCATATTTTTTAAAAAATTAAGGGAAAGAGGGTTTCTATTTACACAAAGCCTATACTGGCAATGCTTCTCGAATCCGTCGATATGATACCATCCTTTGCATATGCCACAACTCTAATTTCGTGCCAGCTCATTCCTGATGGAGGATTCCAGAAATATACGTGTGGTGCAATCTTGGATGAGTATATCAGAGAGTCATCGATATAAAAATCAACCTTTTCTATACCTACATCGCTGTAAGCTTTAGCCATGATAAATGCCGGGCCTATAATCAAGCTGAAATGCATTTCTGGCTCATAATCTGAAGGGAATGGTATGATAGGCAAGCCAAAGAAATATACGTATCTATCTGCTGGATGTATAATAGAGATTTCTGGCGATGCTGGAGCATCCTTCTCAACCTCATTTGTTGGTCCGCTGCATAATTCAAGATTGTTTATTGTCATAGGCATTGTCGGCTCGCCCACTGGAGAAATTGTTAGAATATTTTCTCCCTCTCTTATCGCCCTCCAGTCAACGCTGAGTTTTAATTCTCCATCTACCTTTCCTTCTGGTAGCATTATAATGGCGTCGTTCAAATAAATATTCCATTCTTCTCCAATTATGTAGCCAGTTAAATTTATGCGTAGATAAGGAGATATCTCATCCATCTGATTTTGCATGGCAGCGAAGCTATCAACCCATCCAGAATGTAAATTAAATGTAATTGATGTATCATTTACAAATGAATGAGGCAAAAGCCATTCCATGAACTCATCAAAATCAAATTCGGTATCGCCATGATCATCGAAGTAAAGAACGAGTTCAGTATCTTTATCCAGCTCTGAACAAGCTGCTTTTATTATGCTCTTCAGATATTTCTTTGTGCCTGTGGTTTCATCACCCCATCCATAATAGATGGTATATTCAGCATCACTCCATATCTTGGTTAGGGCATTTCCAACATTTTCAATATTGTTATCATGCCTCAAATCTGTGTTAGCTCCTCCAAAAACAACAGCACGATGCTTCTTCGCATCATTCCATTTTATCTTATCTCCCCCACTTCCATATGCAATTACTGGATGCTCATGGTTATCATGTTTTGGTCCTGAATCATCATGCTCCTTAGCCCATTCTAAATCATCTTTTACATTGTCTGATGTCCTGTCAAGTATAGCCCCTTTTGAAGCATCTGTAGGGCTGCACTGCTTTCCAGCAAGAGCGTCTGTCCAACAACTTCCAAGATTTTTATCAGGGTGCTTTTTCACCGTATTATCGCTCCATCCTTCTGCCGTCTCGTCTCCCTTACTGGCGGAGCCGAATATCCAAGGCACCCCCTCGCATATACCGCCTTTTCCAAAAATTTTCTGGAAATCGTCGAGCATGCCTCCTCCGAAGCAGCTATTGAAGAAAATTTTTACATCTTTAACCTGTGGCTCTCCTTTCTCATTTTTGGGTATCTGCTCACCAATGAATTTAGCGAGTTCATCATCCCGAATTGAGCCATCATGCGTTGTCAGTGTTGAATGCTCTCCGGGCAACTGAAGCGAAAATGTACCCTCTTTGTCATTAACATCTACGGAAGCAAATGTTATGGCAGAAGCAAATAACAGCCAGCATATAGCTAATGCCAGAGTTTTTCTCATTTTACCTCCCCATAACCTTGACAAAAGATAACTTTTGTCATGCTTAATCTGGCTATCCTTTATAAAAGTTTGCACAAAAAATATAATGTGGAGGGCTATCATGAATATGCTTCGAACCCATTACAGCAATGAAGTGAGCAAGAAAGATTATGGAAAAAAGATAGCCATTGCAGGATGGATTGAGGAGATACGCAATTTGGGGGGCATTGCCTTTATTATTTTGCGAGATAGATATGGCAGAATGCAGGTTACAGCAATAAAAAAGCAAAACCCTGAACTTTTTAAGGAACTTGTTTCTCTTTCAAGGGAGAGTGTTATAGCGGCGAGAGGAATATGCCAGGAAAATGAAAAGGTGAGGAATGGATGGGAATTGCTGATCGAGGAAATGGAAGTTTTATCTCATGCTGACACCCCTCTTCCAATGGGTGTGGTGGATAAAGTAAATGTTGATTTTGACACCCGCCTTGATAACAGAATAATTGATTTAAGAAGGGATGAGACGAAGGCTATTTTCATGATAAGACATGCTTTCATTGGATTTGCATCCGAGTATCTAAGAAAAAAGGGTTTCATTGAAGTTCATACTCCAAAAATAACAGCCGCCTCCTCTGAGGGAGGAACGGAAGTATTCAGAATAGATTATTTTGGCAAACCCGCCTATTTAGTTCAATCTCCCCAGCTATATAAACAGATGCTCATGGCTTCTGGGCTGGACAGAGTTTATGAAATTGCATGGTATTTCAGGGCAGAGGAACACGATACCTCTCGCCATTTAAATGAATCTACAGCCATAGACATAGAAATGGCTTTTATTGAGAGCGAAGAAGAAGTGATGAGAGTTGCGGAAGAAATGACAGAATATGCAATTCAGAAAATAATGAATGAATGCAGTAATGAGCTAGAGATCTTGCATGCAAAAATCGATGCACCATCTGTGCCTTATCCACGCATTACATATGATGAAGTTGTTGAAATACTTCAAAAAGAGATTGACTTTAAATGGGGAGAGGATCTTGGCACAGATGAGGAAAATTTACTTGCCGAAAAACTCGATTACGAGCTTTATTTCATAACTAAATTTCCAGTAGAAGCCAAACCATTCTATGCAATGTTCGATGGTAAATATGCGAGGGCTTTCGATCTGGAATTCAAAGGCATGGAAATTGCCTCTGGAGCACAGCGAATTCATGATTATGAACTTCTCATCAAAAGAATGGACGAGCTGGGCATGAATAAAGAAAATTTCGCCGACTATCTCAAAGCATTCCGTTACGGCATGCCCCCGCACGGCGGCTTTGGTTACGGCATAGAGCGCTTCTTGATGCGCCTGCTCAACCTTAAAAACATAAGAGAGTGCATACTGTTTCCGAGAGATAGGAAGCGATTGAGACCTTAAGAAGGTATTTATACAACTTGCAGTTGTAATTTAATGACGAAAAAACTTATTGCGTGTTTCGTCATTTTGTCTTTTATCTTTTCATCCATTAATTTGGAAAGCAAAGGGGCGAAATCTCCAGATAGAAATATTTCATCTGTCATAAAAGAAATAGAAAAAATTCGGGAGGGAGGAATTACATGGGATGAGGTTCAGCATCTCATAGAATTTTTGCAGGAGAAATTTGGCGAAGGCGGAGTTTATGTGAATATGATGTGCAAGGTAACAGGTATAGGAATGGGGTTGTTATTTCCTCCTTTCATTCCTGTAACTCCTGTGCTTTTCGCTGCTTTAGGTATTCTTCTAAGCACCGATGGATTAATGGGTCAATGGTCTCATATGGTTCATCTTGCAATTTTCATTCCCTTCGTAGGCTTTCCTGCATATTTTGCTCCTCCTGCTTTGTTTATAATTGCTGGTTTTGCTGGCGTGGTTATAGGAGTGGCAATTTTCAGTTAGCAATTGCTTTATTCAATGCCAAAAGAAATTCTGCTGCCTTTTCTATTTCCCTCACTCTGACAAATTCTTTTGTGGTATGGGCGTATTTTAGCTCACCTGGTCCAAAAATTATGCATTTTATGGCGGCATTGTTGAAAATAATGGCGTCTGTCCAGCTTGGCATTCCATCAAGGGAGAATGAAATGGAGGCATCGAAACATGCTTTCTTTGCAATCTGAACTATTTCTTCTTTTTCGCCTATCTCAAAACCATCCCATATTTCCTTGAAATCCACCTTTCCATATCTTTCAATGATTGTTTTCATTTCCTCCGCTACTTCATCCGCTTTCTGCTCCGCAAGCAGCCTTGCCTCTATCCTCCCTTCGCATTTTGCCGGGCAAAGATAATAAGGATTGATGCTTTTTATTTCCTGCACAGTCAGGCAGCTGTCAAAATATTTTCCCTTTTTCCAGCATTCCATAGCTTTCAACTCCCTGAGCATCTCCATTGCCTCATCTATTGCTCCCCCGCAGAAGGAACCATGGATTTCATCGCTTTCTATTTCAAAAATTGCTTCTATGCTCCCTGCCTGATAGTTGCATATTCTTAAGGAAGTTGGTTCCATGATAATTGCATTTTTAGGGCGATGTTTTTTAACAAAAGCCTGCGAACCCTTTGCATCCTCCTCCTCATCGCTGAGAAAAGCTACAGATACATTTAGTTCTCTTGCCCTCTCAAGAAAAAGCAGTATGGCAGCAATGCTTGCTTTTGCATCACTTGCTCCTCTCCCATATATCCTGTTTTCTTCAATACGAATAGGCATCTCTCTTCTTATTGTATCCATATGTGTTGCAATGTACATTTCGTGGCCAGCATCGATAACTAGATTCATTTCATCTTCAATTTTTGCCTCATAACCCATTTTGGCTATTGAATCTGCAATAAAATCCATCATTTCCTTTTCTTCCTTGGAATATGAGGGGACTTTGAGAAGGGAAAGGAGTAAATCTTTTGCATGCATATTTATAAACCCGCAAACATAATTAAACTTGCTCATGGAAATCAGGATAAGGAAGGCAGGGATAGAAGACTTGGAAGCCTTCGTAGATATATATAAGTCGGCTTACCGCAATATGCAGGAATATGCATACAGAAAGGAGAGAAATATAAAGTACTATTTTAAATGGCTTTTGCGGAGAGACAGAGAGGGCATTTTTGTTGCTGAGATAGATGGCAAGCCCGCTGGCTTCGTTGCCTGCGATGCCATGTGGCACAGTTTTTTTGATGAGGATGTTGGCGAGATACATGAAATAGTTGTGGCGAGAGAATATAGAGGAAAAGGCATAGGGAAAAAGTTGATGGAAGCGGCGGAAAATTACCTCAAAAGCAGAGGGCACAAAAAAATAGAGCTCTGGGTGGGCGAGAGAAATTATGCAGCCAAAAAATTTTACGAAAAACTCGGTTATACTGCTGGAGAAAAAGTCGGAAGATGGATAAGGATGGTGAAAGAAATATAGTCCCGGCGCCCGGATTTGAACCGGGGACACGCGGATATCCGCGGCGGTGGGTTTTAGCCCGCTTTGCTGCAACTACAGTCCGCCGCTCTAGCCAGTCTGAGCTACGCCGGGCAATATGAATATGCGAGTGTTTTTTAAAATTTTTTGCAAGCGTCTTTCTCTATCAATTCTGCTTTCCTAACTTCATAAGTTCCTCTGCTTCCATCCCATTTCCTTTCTGCTTCAATTATTCTTAATTTTTTTCTGTAAAGAGGGCAATCAATAACGAGTGTTTCAAATTCCCCGCCCTCGCCAGCAACATTTATGCCATATTTTTTCCCAATCTCCAGAAGTTCTTCGATGCATTTTTCATCGATTTTTCTTCCAAGCCAATCTTTACCAAATCCTTCTGCAGCAACAGCAGTTATTATGACTTCAAATCCAGCTTTTATTAAATCCTGCAGCAAATCTTCCTGCCTTTTATGCCAGAGGGGTGTGAAAGATTTTACACCTATTTCATGACAAATTTTCTCTATTCTTGTCCTCTGATACTCACTTGCAATTGCCCCCGATATTACTCCATCTACGCCTGCCTTTTGAATAAGTTCTTTTAAATCTTCAAGCTCGTTCTCCTTTTCCGCCTCGCTTTCTTTCATAAGTAATTTTTTCCCCATCGTCTCCGCTATTAAAGGCACAAGAGATATGTTTTCATAATGAAACATCCAAGAGATTTTTTTTGGCTTCACAGCAATTAGTGCATCTATGCTCCATCCATAGTGCATTGCTACATAACAGGCATATAACGAATCTTTTCCCCCTGAAATTAAACATGCCACCCTCATCTTTTATCGTGCTCATCCCTTATTTCTCCAAATATTTCCTCTATTAAATCTTCGAGCGTTAAAAGACCGATTGTTCTTCCATCCTTTGATTGCAGGATTGCCATATGAACCTTCCTTCTCTGCATTTCCCTCAAAACATCATCTACCTTCATGCCGGGAGATATTTTCAGTATGTCCCTCATTATCTCCTTCAATGGAGTTTTTTTGTCTTTCATAAGGGCATCTTTAACATGAACCATGCCAACAATATCATCGATGCCATCCCTGCAGACAGGAAAGCGAGAAAAGCCTGTTTCAACTGATTTTTTGATTAAATCCTCGATGGTATCTTCCTCATGCAAATAAACCATCTTCTCTTTAGGCACATACACTTCGATAGCCTTTGTTTCGTCAAAATCAAAAACTTCCTCAACAAGCTCCCTCTCATCCTCCTTTATTGTCCCATGTTCCACACCCAAATCAAGCATTGCAACTATCTCCTCCTCTGTCACCGCCGCCTTCTTGTTCTTTTTTACGCCCACAAGTTTCAGCAGGGCGTCGGATATTTCAGAGAAAAGGCGGGCGGCGGGAAAGAAAATTTTCTTTATGATGAGGAGATGCTTAGCTATTTTGAGGGCAAACTCCTCATTATTTATTCCAAATGCCTTTGGCGTTGCTTCACCAAATATCACTATTACGAGTGTCATTATTGCAGTAGCCATTCCAACGCCTATGCTACCAAGAAGATAAGTGGCTATAGCGCCGGCAAATATGGAGGCAGATATATTAACTAAATTATTTCCAACAACTATAGCACTTACAACCTCATCAGGATTTTCCATAAGTTCTTCTAGAATTTTCGCTTTTTTGTCATTTTTCATCGCTTTCTCTCTTATTTTAGCCCTATCTGCCGAAACAAAAGCCATTTCTGCCGCAGCAAAAAAGGCGGAAAAGAAAATCAAGATTGCTATTACAATTATTCCTATTACAATCCAGATCATGCTTTTTTATTCACCCTTAAAAAATTCCGGGGCATTTTTAACTATATTTCTTAAAACCCATCTCCTCTGCCACTTCTCTAAAACACTGCCTGCACAGATGCATTCCATATCTCCTTATTATTCCTCTCTTTCTCCCGCATCTCACGCATCCTTCCACTCTTCCATACTTCTTCTGCCTCTCCTTTATTTTCATTCTATTACCTCCACATTAAATTCCTTTTTAACAAATTCCATTGCTTCCTCCCTCGTTATTCTATGTTTTCTTGGCACTTTTGTCTTTCGAAGCTTTCTCCTTTTTATCCT
The DNA here is from genome assembly GCA_021161135.1 of Thermoplasmata archaeon. Classification (GTDB taxonomy): domain Archaea; phylum Thermoplasmatota; class E2; order UBA202; family JdFR-43; genus JdFR-43. The sequence continues at coordinate 7,654 of JAGHBD010000136.1, read as the reverse complement.
GTAACCATTTCTTTCAAGTGTAACACATATATCCATTCCAAATATGCCTATCTCCGGATCATATTTCATGCCCTCAAAATCAGTATGCTCTGTTATACCAAACGCAAAATTTCCCTCTTCGTCAAAAGACCACGCAGGCAGTTTGAAATTTCTCACCCACAGAGCCCTCTTTAGAAAGTCTATGGCTTTTTCTTTCCGTAGCGTTACTTTGCAACCAATAGGCATTCCCTTCCTTATTCCAAAATCTCTGTTAGTCATCTTAGCCACTGTCTGCACTGGCTTCTGCCCAGTGAGCATCTCCAGCACTTTCTCCGCCTTTCTAAGCCTCTCTCCGCCTTCGCCCACGCCTATATTTACCGTAACCTTCTCTACTTTTATTTTTCTCATTGGATTATCCTTCATATTCCTCTACCCCTGGAAGCTGGACAAGTGGCTTATCTTTTCCGATGGGAAATACATATGGTTTTATTGTTGAAAAGCCTTTAAGTTTAACTATATTTGGCATGGGGCTTTTCGTTACAATAACTTCCTCAATTTCAGCTATCTGGCCAGTGTGCTTTCCTCCTGTTATCATTGCAAGAGTTCCCTTCTCCATAGGTATGACTTCGAGTATTTCCTGCTCTGGCACAGATATCCTCACAACATCTCCAGTTTTATAGCTGTTTTCCTCAACAATTATGTTGCGTCCATCATGTAAATTGAGTTGTATTTTGCCACCTCTCACCATCGTTTTATTTTCTATCCTGCAGAGTTTCCATTTTGCTCTTTCTTCATCAATTTTAACAAGCTGGAGCACGCCTCTCCTATCAAATAAAACACGATAATGCTCATTTATCTTCGGTATAGATATAACATCCATTAAGCCACATGGAAATTTATAATCTCTCCTTGCCTTACCATCAACCAAAATCTCGCGTGCTGCAATTATTTTCCTTGCTTCCTTACCTGTATCAGCAAGCCCTAAGAAATCGCGAACAATCAAAAGCAACGGGATGCTCCTATCTACTGGGTGAGGGCCAGGTGAAGGCTTAACTGTCCATTTCGCAACTTTTCTTTCTATCCTCCATGTTCTCGGAGCTTTCAATCTTTTTAAATGCGCTGCCATTTACTCACCATCCTTCTCCTCTTTTAAATCTTTTGCTTCCTCTACTTCCTCTTCTTCCTCAGCCTTCTTTCCTTCTGTTTCCTCTTCCTTCTTCTCCTCTGCCTCCTCTTCCGCCTCTTTTTCTTCCTCTATTTCCTCTTCTTCTTTTTCTTCCTCCTCTGCAGCTCTTGCTTCCTCCTCTGCCATTTCCTTTATCTGCTCTTCCGCCTCCTTCTCTATTTCCTTCTTCACTTCTTCTGGCAGACCCTCTTCAAGCTTCTTCCTGCGCCATGGATCTGTTAAATTCAATTTTGTGATAACAACATTTGATGCATGAACTGGGCGAGGCACTTTTTTGCCATCTACCTTTGTTATTATAACTCCCTCTACTTCGAGCCTCCCCTTCTTTGTATCAACGCTCCTTACCTTACCCACATGCCCCTTGAAATCGCCCCTCATGACTTTTACAGTATCTCCTTTTATCACTGGAAGGCTTCTCCTCTTATATTTCAAAATTAAATCATCTGCGAGATGTGCAGCTATCCATTTCCTCCTCTTATGGAGGGGCGCAGTGTATAACAACTTCCTCTGTTTTCTCGGCTGCCTGCTCATTTTATCACACTATAATTGAAGCTGCAGCTGCTATACGGGGCCATCTATCCGCCGCTTCCCTCGCCACGGGCCCCTTAATGGCTGAACCCTTCATATCTCCCTGCGGCGTTACAATCACAGCAGCATTATCCTCGAACTGCACTCTCGTACCATCTGGACGGCGATAGGGCATGCGCTGGCGAACTATAACAGCATGCCACACCTGCCTCTTCATTTCAGGCTTCCCTTTCTTTACAGTAACCATGACTAAATCGCCAACGCCAGCGGCAGGATAACGGCGATGCACTCCCTTTATGTTCTTCACTGCTATAATTTCAACTACCCTTGCTCCTGTATTATCCACACATTCAAGCTGGGCGCCCGTAGGCAAGCCTCTCGTAACGCTTGCTGCTATTCCCTTCATTTTTTACCCACCACCACAAAATGCTTTGTTTTGCTTAAAGGACGACATTCCATGATAATAACTTCATCTCCTTTCTTAACCTTAATACAGGGTGGCAAATGAGCCTTATAACGACTTGTCCTCTTTTCATATCTCTCATACTTTGGCACATAATGGAGGCGCTCCCTTTCCACCACTACTGTTTTCTGCATCGCCGTGGATACAACCTTTCCTCTTATGATTATCCCTCTCACTTTTAAATGCCCGTGAAATGGGCAGTTTGGATCATCACACCTTTCCTTTGGTTCTTCAACTTCTATTCCTATCATTTTATCTTCCTTATCCTATCTTCAGGCCTATATTTTATTTTTTTACCATTCACCATCTTTCCATTTATTTCGAACTGGGCTATATCTTTGGCAACTTTTTTAACTTTTCCCTGGCTTTCTATTATCAGCATATTTTTTGTTTCATCTATTATCGTGCCTTCCATACCAATTAAACTTTTATCGCTGGCATCGATGATTCTAACTGGCAACCCTATAAACTCACGCCTTAAAAAATTTTTCGTCATTCTATCTCCACCGCGAATCCCATTTCCTCCAGCTTCTTCTTTGCCTTCTCCTTGTGATCTCCCTGCAGTTCTATCGTGTTTTTCTTTATCGTCCCTCCACACGCACAACATTTTTTCAGCTCCGTTGCAAGTTCAGATATATCAACCGATGAATCCAGTCCAGATATTATTGTCACCATTTTTCCATATCTCCTTTTTTCTGTTGTAATCTTAACCTCTTTTCCCTCTCTTGCAATTGTTTCACACACACAAAGTTCTTTGGGTAGCCCGCAAACCTTGCATATGTCGCTCATCCTATTTCTCCCTTCTCCCTCATTATTGTAAGCAGCCGAGCGAGGGTTCTACGTAGGTATCGTATCCTGCCCGGCGAGGGAGGTGAGCCACCCATTGAAGCCCTTCCATATTCCTCCATGAGTTCATTCCTTATTTCCTTTAGTTTCTTCCTTCTTTCCTCGCTACTCATTGCCCTTATTTCCCTCGCTTTCATTCTTTTCAAGCACCTCCTTTAACACTTCCTTTAATTTCTCAGCCCTTTTTATACCTATCCCCTTAATTTCTATAAGGTCATTTATGTCCATTTCATATAACTCTCTTGCATTTTTAACTCCTGCCTTTTTAATGGCAGTAAGAACGTTTGAGGGTATGCCGGGGATATCCATAACATCCATTGCCTCAAGTTTTTCCAGCGCCTCCTCTTTTCTTGCCTCCGCCTTCTTCAACTCCTCTTTTATCTCTTCCTTCCTTTCCTCAAGAATCTCAACCTCATCTGGCAGGCGGGCATCGGGAGGCATTATTCTAACTTTAACTCCTATGATACCCGGCTTTGTTATTGCAACAGCCATCCCCTCTTCCATAACCTGCTTCGCCACCTCCCCGCAATATTTAACATAACCAGCAGTGAATTTTTCCGTTCTATGCCTCGCTCCCGTTAATTTTCCAGAAATGATAACCTGACAGCCCCTCGCCCCCGCATCCATTATGCGGCGAACTGTTGAATGGCCGACACGGCGGAAATGCCAGCCCCTTTCCAGAGCAGCAGCAACCTTTTGAGCCATCAACTGAGCATTTAAAGCAACATTTCCTCCAACTTCTTCAATTTCAATTTGCGGATTCTCGACATTAAATTTTTTCTCAATGATTTCAGTAAGCTCTTTTATCCTTTTCCCTCCCTTTCCTATGATCAAACCAGGTCTCTCAATCTGCATTGTAATAAGCGTTCCCATTGGAGTGCGCTGTATTTTAAGGCCGCCAAAACCAGCCCTCTCGCTCTCCTTCATTAAAAACTCTTTGAGCAACACCCTTTTCTGATTCTCCTGAACAAATTTTCTCTCAATTGCCATGTTATCCCTCCTCTTCCTCCCTTTCAGCTATGATTATCTCAACATTCGTTGTTCTTTCATGCCATGCCGTCGCCCGCCCGAAGGCGCGGGGCATATAACTTTTTATTATTCTCCCGCGATAGGTTGAAATATGAGCAATATACATATTTTCTGGATCCAGCCCCTTGTATTCAGCATTATTCTCTGCATTTTTGATTATATCAAGTATGAGTTTGCATGCCTTAACTGGATAAGCTCCCGGCCCTATACCTTTTTTGTGCGCCCTCTCTGTATTATGGGTTTTGTATGGAATCGGTCTTCTGAAATTTATGACATCTTCCAGATATTTCTTCGCCTCCTTCACACTCATGCCTTTTATAGCTCTCGCTATATTCTCGCATGCTTTAGGGGAGCAGTGAAGCTCCCTTCCATATGCCTTTGCCGACCTTTCCTCATCCAACTGTATCGAATACTTCATGTCATCACTTCAACGGTAAATATTTCGATGAACGCGTCGCTCCCACGCCAGGCCCGCTATGCTTCACTTCTTTTCTAGTTAAAGCAAATTCTCCCAGATAATGCCCAATCATCTCCGGCTTTATTGTCACTGGCTGGAATTCCTTGCCATTATGCACCGCTATAGTATGTCCAACAAATTCTGGCAATATAATCATATCCCTCAAGTGTGTTCTTATTGGCTTTCCCTTCTCTGTCTTTCTCAACTTTTCAAGGAATCGATACTGCACTGGCGTTAAACCACGCCTTAACGTTCTCCTTGCGCGGGCTGGCAGATAAGGCAATAACTCTTCAATACTCATTTTTTGAAGCTCTTCAAGAGTAAGGCCACGATATGTGAATTCCTTTTTCGCTGCAACCTCAATCTTCCTCCTCCTCTTACTCCTCTTCACCATTTCATCACCTCTTGCCCGTGCGGCGGGCTGCTATTGAACCAACTTTCCTGCCAGGCGGCGCCCCTCTTGCCACCGTCTTTGGCCTGCCAACATGCTGATGGCTTCCTCCTCCATGCGGGTGATCCACTGGATTCATGGCTACGCCACTTGTTATTGGCCATAGCCTTGCTCTTGCCCTTGTTGCATGATATTTCTTGCCAGCCTTTACGAATGGCTTTTCAGCCCTTCCCCCTCCAGCAGGCAGGCCTATCGTAGCCCTGCAATTTGGCAGGAATTTTTTGTGCTTGCCTGAAGGAAGTTTAACTATAACTCCATCCTTTTCATGAGAAATGATGACTGCATAGCTGCCAGCAGCTCTCACATATTTTCCTCCATCCCCGGGTTCGCCTTCTATATTATAAACTGGCGCTCCTTGAGGAATGGAGGAGAGAGGTAAAACATTACCCGGCTTAACAATGCTTTCTGTGGTGAATTTAATTTTCTCCCCCACCATCATGCCTTCATATGCAATAAGTTTTGCTTTGCTACCATCTTCAAGCCTTACTATTGCCGTAGGTGTTGTAGCTCCAGGATTATGAATTATATCCTCAACTATTCCTTCATATTCTCCCAGTTTTGGATAGCCCACCGGCCCCTTATGCTTGAATGAAGGGCTCGTATATGGGGGGTTTCCGGAGCCACGCCTCTGGTGTCGTAATCTCTTTCCCATCTTTCACACCTCAGAATATACCTATCCTCATTCCTATATCCTCAGCATTATATTCTGGAGCCAATTTAACCGTTGCGATTTTGCCTTTTTTTGTTATGCGCGTCGTAACCTTTTCCACCTTCACATCAAATATTTTCTCCACCGCCTCCTTAATCATCTTCTTGTTGGCTGTCATTTTAACTACGAACTGCAAAGCATTATTCTTTTCAATCAGCATGAGTGTCTTCTCTGTAACATACGGATGCTCTATTATATCATATGGATCCATATTTATCACCTATTTTCTGCAAAGCATTTAAAGTGAATATTGTAAGGCGTCCAGCATGTCCTCCCGGGGCGAGATATTCAACATTTATTTCATCCGGCGAGACCACATCCACACCTGGAAGATTTCCAGCAGCTTTCTCAATATTCTCCTTATTTGATGCAACTATTAGCAGCGACTTTGGCTTCTTATATTTTCTCCCTCTCATCTTGCCCTTGCCTGCCCTCACATGCTTTCCTTCCTTTGCCCTCTCTATATCCTCAGCAACCCCTATTTTATTAAGCACATCCATTATCTCCTTAACCTTCTTCAACTCTTCGAATTTATCTTCGATGATCACAGGCAATTCATCCACGCTGAATTTATGGCCGCGCTGCCTCACAAGCTTTTCATTAGCTGTAGCTGCCAAAGCAGACAAACGGGCAAGCAACATCTCCTTCTTATTTATTTTCCTCTCCCATATTTTTTCCACTTTTGGAGGATGAGCGCGTCTTCCTTTCACTGTGCCAGGAGCCATCGCCGCCCTTCCGCTCGCCAGGCGGGGCACCCTCGCCATCCCTCTACCCGGCCCAAATGACCACGCAACGTAATGCCCTGCATCCTTCTTCGCCCCATAAGGCTGGCGGCGGTTGGCTCTCATTACATTTACTGCTTTTGTTATTAAATCGGGGCGATACTCAACGCTAAAGCATGCAGGCAAATCAATTTCTTGCACCACGTTTCCATTTAAATCATACACCTTTGCCATTTACACACCCTGCTTGCTTGTAGTGGATATATATGTTATTTCAGGCTTTTCAACTTTCACGCCTTTCAAATACCTCACAGCCTGCCTCATTCTTATGAGGCGCTTTACACTTCCCGGCACGCTGCCATGGAGCAAAACATATTCATTTCTCACAATGCCGTAATGAGGAAAGCCACCTGATGGCGTTATTTCCTCCCCATTCTCCCCGATTTTGAGGATTCTTTTATTATATTCCGTCCTTTTATGATAGCCCATCTGACCTGCTTGCGGAACTGTAGGACGAACCCACGAAAGCCAGGGGCCCAGTGTACCTATCATGCGGCGATGCTTCCTGTTTTTGTGATGGAGTAATTTCACTCCCCATCTTTTAACTGCTCCTTGGAATCCTTTGCCCTTTGTCACAGCTATGGCATCGATCATCTCTCCTTCTTTGAAAACATCTTTAATGCTAATTTCCTTGCCTAGAATGCTCTGTGCATATTCAAGGCGCTGCTGCAAATCGCCTCCTCCTATTCTTATCTCCATTATATCTGGCACTTTCTTTGGAATGCCCGTTATCTTCCATGGTTCTGTATAAGCAAGGACTCTTATGTCATCAAAACTATCCACTTCCTTTCCCTTCTTTTTCTTTGGAATTGGCATTCTCGCCTTCAATTCTTCAACATTATCTGCCCATATTTCTGTCTTTGTTTTAAAGCCATATGGTGTGTATTCATAAAAGCGAATGGCGGCAATTTTCATTGGTGGTGTTTCAAGCACTGTAACAGGAACAAATACTTCCTGACCAGATGTTGTGGAAGTGGGGCGATAATCAACAACTAAAACGTGTGTCATCCCCGCCTTATAGCCAGCGAATCCCTGCAACGAAGGCTTATCTCCATCGCGAGGCCATGATTTGATGCGAGGAGTTTCACGGCTAGCCCTTTTACGGGGCGAGAATGCATGTGAGCCACGCTTCGGCTTACTGTGCTGTACCATCTTTTACACCTGAAACTTTTACCCAAATATATGAAGCCATATATAAAACTGATGCTTGATGCTGTATCGCAT
>JAGHBD010000101.1 GCA_021161135.1 Thermoplasmata archaeon | reverse complement strand
TCTGGACGTTCTAGCGCAACATATACTTGGAATGGCAATTGAAAAGAAATGGAAAGTTGATGAAGCGCTGAGCTTGATAAGAAGGGCGTATCCATACAAGAATCTGCCAAAAAGAGATTTAATCAAGCTCCTCCACTATCTTTCTGGGGAGTATGAAGAGCTTGAAGAAAAAAAGGTGTATGGAAAGATATGGTTTGATGAGAGAGATGAAATGTTTGGGCGGCGAGGAAAAATGGCACGCCCCATATATTACCTCAATACAGGAACAATACCGGATGAGGTGGCTATAAAAGTATATACGACAGATAAAAAATTTGTCGGGAAGGTGGAGGAGCCATTCGCAGAGCGCCTCAAAACAGGAGATATTTTCGTACTCGCTGGGAACACATATGAATTTGTTAAATCAAAAGGAATGAAAATTTATGTTATCCCCCGCCCCGACTCCTCACCCACGATACCATCATGGTTCTCTGAGCAGCTACCGCTGAGTTTTGATCTCGCAACGGAAATAAGCAAATTTAGAAGAAAAATAGAAGAAATGATTGCCAAAGGGAAAGATGTAGTAAAATATCTCATGAAAGAATATGATATCGATGCTACAACGGCGATGGCAATAAAAAACTATTTTATGGAGCAAATGCATTTTGCGGTGCCAAATGATAAAAGAGTTATTGTAGAGGTTTTTGAGAGGGACGGATATCATCACCTTATATTCCATACTCTTGTTGGCAGAAAAGCAAATGAAGCCATTTCGAGAATTTTTGCCTATAGAATAACGAGGGAGCATGGATTTAATGTGAGGATTGCAATAACGGACAATGGTTTTGCTATAATCTACCCTGAATGGAAGAAAAGGCTCAACGAAAATGAGATAAAATCTCTTTTTTCTTCCAAAAACATGAGAGAGGATCTGAAAAATGCATTGAAAAATACAGAGATACTCAAAAGAAGGTTCAGGCACGTGGCGGCGAGAAGCCTGCTTATACTGAGGAATTATTTGGGTTATGAAATGAGTGTTGAGAAACAGCAAAGAAATGCATCTGTCCTTTTCAGAGTGGTGAGTCAGATTGATCCAGAATTTCCTGCATTGAAGGAAACATATAGGGAGATAATGGAGGATTCAATGGACATTGAGAATGCTGAAAAGTTTATACGAAAAATAGAGGAGGGAAAAATAAGAATAGATGTGATTGTGACACCTGTGCCATCACCATTCTCCTTCAACATTGTAGCAGTGGGAGCAAGTGATGTGGTTCTCATGGAGGATAGGAAGAGAATGATTAAGGAAATGCATAAGGAAGTTATGAGTCTGATAAAATGCGCGAGATAAATGTTAAGAGAATTAAGATAACGGCACTTTTTGCTGCTTATGTCCCGCAAGAAAAAATTGCAGTGGTCGCAGACCTTCATATCGGATATGAAGGTGTTATGCAGAGAGAGGGAGTAATGATACCAAAATATCAGAAAGATGTGCTTCTTGAAAGGCTCGGTAGAATCATCGATGCATATAAGCCAGAAAAAATGATTATAAATGGTGATTTCAAGCATGAGTTCGGGAAAAATCTCAGGCAGGAGTGGAGAGAAACGAGCGAGATACTCAGTTATCTGGCAGGAGAAACAGAGGTTGTGCTTGTAAGAGGAAACCATGATAATTTTTTGCGAACCATCGCTTCCAAATTTAATGTGCCTGTCGTAAATGAATATGAAATAGGAGATATAAAAATTGCACACGGTCACAAAGAAGTGGAATGGAACAATCTGCTGCTCATGGCCCATGAGCATCCATCTATAATGCTCCGTGACAGTGTTGGTGCAACAGCAAAACTTCCCTGTTTCATAGTTGGCAAAGAAATTATAGTGCTTCCTGCATTAAGCCCCCTTGCCACCGGCACAGATATTATCTCCGATGATTATCTCTCACCGATTCTAAAAGAAAGAAATCTGGACAGCTTCGATGTATATGCAATAAGCCACAACGAACTCCTCCATTTCTCAAAAATAGGCGAATTGAAAAAGGTGATATGATTATCTTCCGCCTGCGCCTCCGCCTCCGAATCCGCCGCCTCCTCCAAAGCCGCCTCCTCCGCCACTCCCTCCACTTGCAGCGTATGTTGAATTTAAGGTATGCTGGGTGGTAACGAAAGCGATGTATATATGGGGCAAGATATCTGCTTCAGGGATATTTATGTTTAGTTTTTTGAGTTGTCTGGCAACTTTTTTACCTGCTCCCAACGCTGTGGCATACACAAGCCATTCTTTCCAGATGGATATATCTTCTGTAGCATATTTTTCGAGATGGGCAAAGTTAAGGAGAAATCTTTTGAATGCATCCCATTCCATTTTTTCTTTGTAATATTCTCCCTTCCATTTTCCAAAAAGAGTTGAGGGGGCGGCGATGGTAATCAGAAATTGAATGGGCAATATAAAGGAAAAAATGAGGGCATCGAAAAGTGGAGGGTAAATGCCAGCGGAGATTATGAAAAGGAGAGCGATGATGATAAAGGCGAGGAGAGAGGCGATGAAAAATTTTGCCATCAGTTTTCTGCCATTTATTATGAAACGATTTCCTCCTTTAACATCAAGAATATCCTTAAAATCTTTCTTTATTTTTGTGAGAAATTGCAAATCGCCTTTATGCATCTTAATTTTTTCTTTCATCTCTTCAGTTGAAAAAACTCCTTCCGAAGAATATTTCTTCAAAAACAAAATAACTTTTTTCTCATATTCATCCAGCTCATTGAAATCATATTTCCCAAATCTTATTTTCACATCCTTTCCTTCACTTTCTATCTCTATTATGCCCCTCCTATACATATCCAGCAGAGTAGCATAGAAGCCGTCCATATCAAAATCGAGAGCATCTTTTTTGAATACCAAATTAACGAGCCATGGTTTCCTTTTTTTGGGAATAAAGCTCAAGTATTTTGGAACAACAAATTTTCTCTCTCTTCCTTTGAAATAATATATGATGAGGATTATACCTGGAAAAAGAAATACAATCGTTTTCATCATTTTGGCTAACCAGCTGGCGGCATTATATTTTGCATAATATGCATCGTTGGCGCTAACAGTTTTTTCCTCAATACCATCAACATATTTGGCAAATTTTGGTGTGGCATTGTACAGTAACATTTCCACTTCAATAAGTCCGTTTCTTTGGCTACTGCTCAAAAAGACGTATTCGCTACCTTTCTGTACAAGATTCATTGGAGGATGTGGATATATTTTGGCAATGCTACCCGAAGAATTATCAATGTGAATTTCCACATTTTTGTAGGGCACATGTTTATCTGCCAGTTTTATATTGATGTGATAAAATTTGTTATCATATTCCACAGGAGGGTATATGATATATTCATATGTTATTTCGTATTTTCCCCTTTCATAACCATCAGGGCAAAAGCATCCAGCCTCATTTATATATGCCTCGCTTTCTATCATCGGTGCATAATCTGATGCATACACAATCCCATAGTAATTTTTTACATATCGGATGCAAGGACCCTCTATCTTGAGAATCTTGATAAATGGGCTGCTAAAATTTTCATTATAAAGGAGAGGAGCATTCCATGTGCGATATAGATAGCGATAATCTCCTTTCACAACATATTCATATTTTTCAATAAGGTTTCCATCTGGTGAGAGATATGCCTTGTAACTTTCTACATACAGGCTTCCATCATATTTGTAATACTCTGCTATATACTCTCCAGATAATGCCAGCATAATGGCAATGAAAGATATAATTAAAAGATACCACTCCTCTCTCAAACACTCCACCCTGTCTCTGGCCTTTCAATTTCTCCAAATTCCAGATAGTGCATTTTGGAAAATGAAAACGTTGCTGCCACCCAGCTTGATGGAATCACATCCACCATTGTATTGTATTCCTGAACTATATTGTTATATGTATAGCGGTGCCTCGCTATTTCATCCTCAATGCTACTTATTGCATCCATGAGTTTTTTAACTGTCTCGGATGTTTTTAACTCCGGATAGTTCTCCACAGCCACCTTTATATCGCCAAGTATCCTCCTCGTTTCCTTTTCAATTTTCTCCACGTCTTTAGCCCCTCCTTTCATTACACTGCTCCTCATCTCTGTTATTTTCTGCAATGTCTCTTTTTCAAATTTTGCATAGCTTTTAACACTATCAACAAGCTCCGATATCATATCAAGGCGTTTTTTAAGGGCAACTTTTATTTGGCCAAGCGTTGCCTCTGCTGCATTTTTAAGGCGTTTAAATTTATTGTAGGTGGCTATGAAAAATATCACCACCACTACAACAAGAAGCAAGATAGCCGCAAGCAATAGCAATGTAATCATGAGATTAAAGAGTAGGTAATTTAAAAAGATTATGAAATGTATGTAATGGAAAAGATGTTATGAACAATTGCCATGGCAATTATGTGTTTCATTCTCATTGACTTTTTCTTATAT
>JAGHBD010000155.1 GCA_021161135.1 Thermoplasmata archaeon | reverse complement strand
CCTTCTGACTGAATAATTTTTCATTGGATAGTTACAACTTTTGGTATTTTCAAGAATTTATCACCAACTCCAACTATTCACCAAATTTCCTTCATCATCCTTCAAGTAAACAGTATCGCCATCATTACTCCAAATAGGCACATTACTCCCCAATATAATTTTCGCCTGTATTTGTACCAGAGCCAGTATAAACCGTCATAGCTACACCATCATATCTCACAACAGTTGAACTTGTATTCTTTACCACAACTTTCATCTTCTGTTGGTGTATCCCAATGCAATGCAACATATATAGCCGAGCCACACTACACCAAAATTATTATATGCATGGCAATTTCCCATTGTGCTTGTAAAAATAAAAGTCAATGGAATTGTTCAGGGCGTTGGCTTCCGCCCTTTTGTATATAGGATAGCATGCCGTCTTGGATTAACTGGCTATGTTCTTAATCTTGGGGATGCAGGTGTTGAGATAGAAGTAGAGGGGGAGGAGGATAGAATAAAAGAGTTTATTCGTCTCCTGCGTGAAAAAAAGCCGCCTCTGGCAAGAATTGATGAAATCTTTGTGGAAAGAGGCGAGGAGAAAGGATATGAAAAATTTGAAATAAGGAAAAGCAGAGATGAAAAAAAAGGCGGCATCTCAATAATTCCGCCTGATATCTCAATATGTGATGAATGCATTGAAGACATGGAAAGACAGGAGAGAAGGAGAAATTATTTTTTCGTTACATGCACAAATTGCGGGCCAAGATTTACCATAATAAAACGCCTTCCATATGATCGCCCAAACACAACAATGGATGAATTTGAAATGTGCGAAGAATGCAGAAAAGAATATACAGATGCCTTGAACAGAAGATACCATGCACAGACGATAGCATGCAAAAACTGTGGCCCAGAAATCTTCCTCAAATATGGAAATGAAAAAATCAGGGGCGAAGCAGCTATATGGAAGGCGGCAGAATTGCTTAACGATGGAAATATAATTGCAATAAAGGGCATTGGGGGCTATCATTTGGCATGTATAGCAACTGAAAGCGGCGAGACTGTTGCAAGGCTCCGTAGCATACTCGGAAGGCAACAAAAGCCATTTGCCCTTATGGTAAAAAATGTGGAAATGGCAAGAGAAATTGCATATGTAGGCAAAGAGGAGGAAAAAATTTTATGTAGCTACGTAAAACCGATTGTTTTACTCAACAAAAGGAAGGAATTAAAGAATGTTGCACCTCGCCTCCATAATTATGGCGTTATGCTGCCATATACAGGCACCCACATAATGCTGTTCAAAAAAGTAAATTATCCGCTCGTTATGACATCTGCAAATTATCCAGGCATGCCAATTTGTCATACAGAAAATGAAATTGAAAAAATGGGAGCAGATGCAATTCTTTTTTATAACAGGAGGATATGGCAGAGATGCGATGATTCCATAATACGTGTGATAAATGGCAATGCATTGATGATAAGAAGGAGCAGGGGATTTGTGCCAATGCCTGTGAAAATGAAAGGAGGCAAAATCAACATTCTTGCTACAGGGGCAGAGGAAAATGTTACAGCCTGCCTTCTTAAAGATAGAAATGCCTTTCTTACCCAGCATCTTGGCCATCTGCAGCATATGGAAACATTTGAATTTTTTAAAGAGGCAATATCCCATCTTTCCAATTTAATAAATTTTGAACCTCATGCGGTAGCATGTGATTTGCATCCGTCATTCGTGACGACAAAATTTGCTGAAGAGATGGCGGAGGAAAAGGAGCTACCATTGTTTAGGATACAGCATCATCATGCCCATGTTGCCAAAGCCATGGCTGAATATGGTTTGGAAAAGGCAATAGGTATAGCAATAGATGGCTTTGGTTATGGAAGCGATGGAATGGCTTGGGGAGGAGAGATTTTATACTGCGATATCGCAGATTTCAAACGATTAGCTCATCTGGAATACCATGCAATGCCCGGCGGGGATGCTGCAACTAAATATCCACTTCGAATGGTTGCAGGAATACTTGGAGAATATGCAGGGGAATTTTTAATGGAAAGGAGCAATTCGTTTCCTCATGGTGAGGAGGAGAGAGAAGTGGAACGTAAAATAGCAAGAAAAGCAGGAATTAAAACGAGCAGTTGTGGCAGGTTGCTAGATGCTGTGGCGGCAATGCTCGATATATGTCATGTAATGGAATATGAGGGAGAGCCAGCAATGAAGCTTGAAAGCTTGGCGAGAGGGGGTAAAAATGTTCTTGAAATGGATGTTGAAAGGAAAGGAAAGGAAATTGTAACCGGCGAACTCCTCAAAAATATAATGGAAAATCTTGGCAGATTTAGCAGGAAAGACCTTGCATATTCAGCAGAGTATTATATAGCGGAAGCACTTGCTACAGTGGCAATAGAAAAAGCAGAGGAGGAAGGAATAAAAAACATAGTCATAGCAGGTGGCTGCGCCTACAACGAGCATATAACCACACATATAAAAGAAAGGGTGAGGGAAGCGGGATTGAATTTTTTCATAAACAAGCAGTTGCCATGCGGCGACGGCGGCATCTCATTTGGGCAGGCGGCGGTGGCAAATGAAAGAATTAAAAATGAGCAATAACTTAGTATCATGGAAGTTGTTGAAATTCTACAGGCATCTCTTGTGCCCATCGTAATTTTATCTGCTGCCGGCCTGCTATCACTAAGCATGCAGCAGAGGTATGGAAGAGTTATAGATAGAATAAGAGCATTTCATGAAATGATGGTGCAGGATGTCTCATGGAAAAATTTAATTGAAAAGCAACTTGATTTGTTGATAAAAAGAGGACGATTGCTCCGCAACTCTCTCTTTTTTCTCATGCTCTCCATTCTCTTTGCCCTTCTTTCAACTTTCTTCCTTTCTTTCCAAATACTGGGAGGAAATACTGGGAGCACGACTCTTATCCTGTTCTATTTTCTCTCTTTTCCCTTTTCATAGCCATTGTTTTTGCAGTAATGGAAATATTTATTTCCTATCAGGCAGTTCTTAAAGAAGATGAGCAGATTAGAAAAATTTGACGTAAATGGCATAAAAGGTGTGATTCATCATGGCGGAGATGCTTTTATAGTATGCTGCCATGGTCTCTATTCGAGTAAGGAAAGCAGAAAATTTGTGGAAATGGCGCAAAGGGCGGCAGAATATGGCATTGGATGCGTGAGATTTGATTTTCGTGGCTGCGGAGAAAGCGAGGGCGAATTTTCATATAAGCCTGAGGAGCGATTAAGCGATTTAGAAGAAGTAATGAAATGGCTGATGAAAAAATATAGCAATGCATCATATGCTCTTTTTGGCTCCTCCCTTGGAGGAATGGTATCAATCAAGTATGCATCGAAGCATGAAGTAAATGCACTGGTAACGATAGCAACTCCCTACGAATTTGAAATTGCTGGATATAAGGCGAGTGTGGCGGGAGATGTGGAAAAATGTTCTCATATTCTTGTCATGCATGGCTTAGAAGATGAACTTGTGCCGAAAGAGCATGCGGAAATGATATTTAGAAAAGCGAGGGAGCCAAAGAAAATAATTTTCTTTAAAACAGATCATCGCTTTTCAGATGATATGGAAAGGAGTAAAGCAATAGATGAAGCATTAAAATGGATAAAGAAATTTTTAGAATAAATTGCAAAGAGATTTATACTGTCCTGCCTTCTTAATAGATGAAGGGTTACGAATCAAAAAATCTAAAAAATACGGGTATAGAAGTAGAAGTGCCTGAAGGATATACAGAACTGGAGGAGGAAGCTGTTAATACTATTTTGAAAATAACCTCTTGCTATCCAAAGGCAAGAAAGATGTTTGAGATGCTTGTTAAAGATGAGGAAACGAGGGCTAACTGGGACATTGCCAATTTCATTGCAGTTAAAAAGCTGAAATATAATGACCACGGAGAGGTTCATGCAAAAATTGTTGCAGCAAATGCTCTACAGATGTTTGAGCTTTTAAGCAGGCACAGCATAAAACCCGACTTCATGGAATATGGGGGAGGAGATGAAGATGATGAAGCATTGATTTTACTATCTGCCTCTCTTCTCCACGACATTGGAAACCAGATTTATAGAAAAAATCATGCTCTCCACAGCAGCTATTTAGCCATTCCCATTCTAAATCGTTTTCTACCCGAAATATACGATGATGTAGAGAAAAGGGTGGAGGTAAGGGGTTTCATTCTAAATGCCATATATGCCCATGATGCAGATGTTCCTGATTTCACGATGGAAGCTGCTTTGGTTGGAACAGCAGACGCCACAGATATGACCAAAGGAAGAGGAAGAATGGCTTTTGATTTGGGGAGTACAAGCATACATGTTGTTTCAGCTTTGTCCATAGAAAGGGTTTTGATTGCCAGTGGAAAAGAAAAGCCAATAGAAATAATCATTGAAATGAGCAACTCATCTGGCATATTTCAGGTTGAGGAAACATTGGGTAAAAAAGTTGTTGATTCTCCTCTCCATGAATACATTGACATAACGGCAACTGTTGTTCCAAGGGAGAGAGATTATGACAGAAGGATAGTGAGAGAGATAAGGCTTAGAGGAAGGAATTTCACCACTCATTGATTATCTATACCTGAGATAAGCTATTATGCTTTTCCTCCATTGCTCCATTTTACCAGGATTCATGATATTTTTTGGATCTATTGCTGCTTTTATTCTTTCCATTGTTTCTATATCTCCATTAATCCACGGCGCTTTTGTAATGCCAATACCATGCTCTCCACTCGCTATGCCGCCGAGGCGATTAACAGCTTTATAAATTTTATCTACCGCCTTCTCCGCCCTCTGCCATGCATCCGGGCTTTTTGGATTTATGAGAACCTTGGTGTGCAAATTTCCATCTCCTGCATGACCATATGTTCCCACAATTATACCATACTTCTTTGCTATCTCCTGAAATTCCTTTATGGCATAAGGAACTTTTGAAATAGGAACGCTCATATCATCGGCTAAGCTGACGGAAACCATATCTTCACCATATCTGGAGAGCGATGGAAGCACACCTTTCCTTCCTCTCCATAATTCAGCCATTCTTTCTTCATCATCTGTAAATTCAATTTGACTTGCTTTACCCTCCAAAATTTTAGCAACCTTTTCTATACTTTCCCTTACTTCTCCTGCTTTTCCATCAACCTCTATGAGTAGCAATGCCTCGGCATCTGGCAAATCAATGCCCATCGCCTTTTTCACTGCCTCAATGCATACCTTATCCATTATTTCGAGGGCTGAAGGAATCATTCCACTTGCTATTATCGCCGCCACACCTTCGCCAGCTTTAACAACATCATTGAAGGAAGCGAGGGCAACTGCCCTTTTTTCAGGCAAAGGGGAGATGCGGAGGGTTGCTTCTGTTATTATACCCAGCGTTCCTTCCGAACCAACGATGAGGCGTTCAACCTGATAGCCAGCAGAATTTTTCAGTGTTTTGCTTCCAAATCTTACTCTGCCATACGGAAAAACAATTTCCAAGCCCAAAACATAGTCACGGGTAGCTCCATATTTTATTGCCCTCATACCAGATGCATTTACAGCTATCATCCCGCCAATGGTGCATACATCCCCGCTTCCAGGCGTAGGCGGAAAGAAAAAGCCATATTTTGCTAAAGCCTCGTTAAGTTTTGCGTATATGACGCCGGGCTCCACCACACAGTACAAATCCTCCACTCTTATCTCCTTTATTTTATTCATTCCTGTCATATCAAGCAATATGCCGCCGTGTATCGGCACCGCCTGCCCGCACAGTGCTGTGCCCGCCCCCCTTGCCACAACAGGTACGCCATACTCATTGGCTATTTTTACAATCTCTTCCACTTCTTCGCTACTTTTAGGCTTTACCACTATATCCGGCGTTGCATGATGAATAGAGGCGTCAAAACCATAAGCATATAAATCTGCCTTATCTGTGAAAATTCTATCACTGCTCAAAATATCATGAAGTTTGTCAATAACAATTTGTTCCATAATGGAAAAGCATACTTTATTTATTTTTTGTTGTGAAGTGGGCTCGCCCGGATTCGAACCGGGGACCTTCGCCTCGTCAAGGCGACGTCATAACCCCTAGACCACGAGCCCCAAAAGAAAATACTATTTCGTTTTTAAATGTTTTAGTGGCTTGTGCTTCTCCTTTTTATACTATTTCCCTTCCACTGCTGTAGCAGAATACCAGATATTATAAAAAGAAGACCTGCAAAGGTGGAGGGAAGTATTTTTTCCCCTACAAAAAAGTGTATGCAGAGCATGGAGAGAAAGGGAGTGAGGTAAATAAGATTGCTAACTTTTGCCGTTTGAGGAGCAAGTTGTAATGCCTTAAGCCATAAGATAAATGTGAGAGCCATCTCAAATATGCCAGTGTATGTTGCCCCTATCATTGCGGAAATATTGGGCACTTTAATGCCAATAAAAATAGCGGCAATGGTAATAAAAATCATTCCAAAGAAAAAATTAAGAAAAAGTTTTACTGTTTCATCTCTTTTATCCCTAACATTAAAAATCCAGAAAATAGCCCATATAACGGTGCTTGCTAAAGCCAAAAACACACCAATAGGGTTGGAGAATTTAAAGCTCAGAGGATTACCATGAGTGGATATTATGATA
Source organism: Thermoplasmata archaeon (assembly GCA_021161135.1). Taxonomy (GTDB): domain Archaea; phylum Thermoplasmatota; class E2; order UBA202; family JdFR-43; genus JdFR-43. Next base: position 14,004 of record JAGHBD010000155.1, on the reverse strand, counting down.
ACACCAAAAAAACTAACAAAAAGAGCGACAATGTTTTTAACCCCAACTTTTTGTTTAAGAAGTGGAACAGAAAGGAGGGTGAGCACGATAGGCCACATATAATTTAATGTCATTGCTTCCTGTGCAGGAAGGAGATCATAGGCGAGAAAAAGAACATTGTAATAAAGAAAAGGGTTGAGAAAACCAAGGAAGATGGAGTGAGGTATCGCTTTCCTATACCATATTTCATGAAAATGGTGGGAGACGAGGAGAATAAAGAAAAGAATGATTGTCGCCACCATGCATGAGAAGAAAAGAAGATGAAATGGTTCCATATAACGTAATGTTATCTTAAAAGCGGATGCAACGGTAGCCCACATCAAAACAGATGCAATAGCATATACATATGCCCTCTTTTCATCCACGATTGCATTTCTTCGTTCATATTTAAATGCTATAGTAATTTGTTGGATGTTGCGGAGGCAAAGGATATAAATTTTTATATCTTGCCCTTTTTATTCTCATGAAAATTTTATTCATTCATGCTGACTACATAGAATATGAGGTAAAGGAGAAAGCGATAGAAAGGGCAGAGGAAGCGGAAAGGAAAAAAGATGGCATGGAAGAGGCACTTGTTGCTTTTATTTCTGTTGAGGAGGAAGATGAATGGCATGGGAAAGCGGTTGAGGAAATAAAAAATGTGGCAGAAATGCTGAATACAAGGAATATCCTTCTTTATCCATACGCACATCTCTCAAGCAACCTCGCTTCGCCTCAGAAAGCAATGGAAATACTTCATGCTATAGAAAAGGAGCTTAAAGAGGAATATAATGTTAAGCATGCTCCATTTGGATGGTATAAAGCTTTCAAAATAAGTTGCAAAGGACATCCTTTGGCAGAGCTATCGAGACAAGTGGAATGCAAGAAAGAGGAGGAAGAAAAGGAGGAAGTTAAATCAGAGTGGTATATCCTTACTCCAGATGGAGAGCTTATTGAAGCAGAGAAGTTCGATTTTACTGGCTATGAAGGGTTAAGGAAATTTTATGAATATGAAGCATTTGGAAGTAGAAAGGTGGATAAGCAACCTGCGCACATAAAGTTAATGGTTGAGCATGAACTCGTTGACTATGAACCTGGCTCTGACTACGGCAACATGAGATGGTATCCAAAAGGGTATCTCATAAAACGGCTTCTTGAGGAAAAAGTAGAGGAAATGTGTCTTTCACTGGGAGCAATGGAAGTTGAGACGCCGATAATGTATGATGTAAATCATCCTGCACTTAGCAAATACATAAAAAAATTCCCAGCACGCCAATATAGAGTAAAGGCGGATAAGGGAAAAGAACTTTTCCTCCGTTTTGCTGCCTGTTTCGGCCAGTACCTGATGGCAAAGGATATGATTATTTCTTACAGAAATCTCCCGCTCCGCCTTTTTGAGCTCGCCAGATCCTTCCGTAAGGAGCAACATGGAGAAGTTGTGGGAATAAAGAGGCTGAGAGCTTTCACAATGCCCGATATGCACACAATTTGCAAGGATGAGGAGCAGGCGCTGCAGGAATTTCGCCGGCAGTTCATGCTATCATTGGAATGGGCAAAGATTATTGAAATAGAAGGAGAGATTGCAATCAGGTTTGTGAGAGATTTCTTTGAAAAACACCGTGATTTTGCCATCGAGCTTGTAAAAGCATGGGGGAAACCTGTGCTTGTTGAAATGTGGGATAAAAGATATTTCTATTTTGTAATGAAATTTGAGATAAATATGAATGACTCTGTTGGCAAGGCATTTGCTTTATCGACTGTTCAAATAGATGTTGAAAATCCAAAATCATTTGATATAACATATATCGATGAAAATAATGAGAAGAAATACCCGTATCTTCTCCACGCTTCCATATCTGGAGGAATAGATAGATGTGTATGTGCCTTACTTGAGAAAGAAGCGCTTAAAATGCAAAAAGGAGAGAAAGCATCCCTTCCTTTCTGGCTCTCCCCCACTCAAGTTCGCCTCATACCAGTAAGTGAGGAATATATCAAAGATTGTAGAAAATTAGCTGAAAAAATAAAAGCAAGAGTGGATATAGACGATAGAGATGCCAGTGTATCGAAGAAAATAAGGGAGGCTGAAAAAGAATGGGTGCCTATTATAATAGTCTATGGAGAAAAGGAAAAGCAAGGTGTTTTTTCGCCTCGCTATAGATTTAAATGCGATAATAAGGAAGTGACGATAGAACAGCTAAATGGGATAATAGAAGAAAAAATGAGGGGGTATCCCTTCCGTCCCCTGCCCCTTCCAATGATGCTCAGCATGAGGGCAAAGTTTAGATAACTACCTTCTTAGCCAAGCAGCAATCATTATGAGACCAAGCAGAATGAGGAAAGCAGGTAGAATAATCTGCATGAAATAGAGTAGGAATGTTGCCTTTTTTGCCTCATTAATCATTTCATTTACCGAGTGCTCCGTCATCCAATATGTTAAATCAACAACCTTAACCTTCTTGCCAGATAATTTTTCAATTTGTTTTTTGAGCATTTTGGCATTTTCTATACTTTTTATTATATCAGAGGTTTCAACATGTATTTTGAGGGCAGGAACCTTTGAATTAGAAAGTTTAATCAACTCCATCATTTGCTCCGCTTTTTCCGCCATCTCTTGCTGGGTTTTCTCTGGAAAGTGTAATGAGAGCTTGTACACATCGAACCAGAAGATGCCTCTTACACCAAGCAATGCATCTAAAACGTTTATTTTCTTCACTGATTCTTTTTCCATATCTATTATAAGCCCTGTGTTTGGCTCCACCCAGTAGCGAGTTGTGGTTATATATCTCACATTTAGGGGCATTCCAAGTGTTGTATCTTTAACTATTCTATCCTCCCTGGTTTCAAATAAATATGTATGTATGCCGTTGTGATCCTCCTCTCTCACAAATTGAACAGGAGAAGGAGCATTTATTTCAGTATTCCACATAATATAGTCTCTTTTTTCCGTGCCTAGAGGAAATGTGTATATTCCCTCTCTCTCCATGTCTCCATAATTTCTTGCCTCTTCTGCTGTATCCGCATATATGCCATGGTATTCTGTTTTGCAAGCCATATCTATTTTTTCTCCTGTTTTTTTATCATATGTTGTAGTTTCGTCCCTTATAACTAGCACTTTTTTACCATCTTCCCAATAAACCTTTTCCACCTTAAGCTTTCTATCCATCTCTATGTCTTTCTCTTGCGAGAAAATCCATAATTTGCCTTCCATTTTTACTTCTCCAGCAAAATTCTCCGGTATCGTATGCAAATCAGGAAAAACAGCACTTACCTGTCCTTCCTTCTCAACATATGCTATCCCTCCTGAAGTCGGTTCAACATAGTATGTTGTATTACCATCATAATATAAGGATACGCTCCTATCACTCAATCCATCTATACTCTGCTCACCTATGTAATAATTTTTTATCTCAGATACAAATTTATAAACCTTAAGTCCCGCTATTTCTTCCTCGCCTTTATATTCTGCAACTGTCACATTGTTTATATTTGAATCCCACAGAAGATAATCTTTCTTCTCTATTCCTATCGGAAAAGTCATCGCTCCCCTTTTATCACTCAGCATTTCCACATATTCCATCGTATATGGATCTATAGCATCTACTGAAACAGAACATAATTCATCTATTTTCTTTCCATATTCATCTGTTGCAATAACTTCATTTTTCACAAGGTAATATTCATCTGTTGTATTTTCCACTTCAACATGATTGCATATAGTGACATTATATTTCTCATACTGTGCATTTGTGGTGTTGAGTATGGTAACGATACCTTTCAGATAAACACTCATATTGAGATTGGAGGGCATTTTATGGAGGTCAGGAAAAGCAGCATACTGGCTTACATGTTTCTGCAGATCAACTATGGTGCCTGTATTTGGCTCAACCCATGCAAAAATTTCTCCACTATAATACATTTTAGCTTCTGGCAATGTTGGAAGATAACCAACAAAAATATTCTCCTGTGAGCCATAATATTTATATGTCTTTATACCCGCCCTCTTTTCTTCACCCATATAATGGGCAACAGATACAGCTTCATCTGGCTCTATGTAGCCAGCTTTACATGCATCATCGAGATCCGTATTCCACACAAGATAATTTTTCTTTTTTACACCAACAGGGAAAAGCCATTGCCCCAGCCTGTCCAAATCGCCATAACCAGCAATATTTTCTGTGGTGTGGGGGTTGATGCCATATACTTTTGTCATTCCGAATTCCGGCAACTCCTCATTAGTTTTTTTATCCTTCACTTCAATATCCTCCCTAACAATAAGAACTCCATCTTCTTCTCCAAGTGCCCTTACATATCTTGTGATTCTTATGTCTTTTTGCTCCATTTCCAGCGTATTTTCATTAAATATCGATAATTTTCCATCGTAGTAAATAACTTTGTTCAAATCCTTGGGCAACCTTTTCATTGATGGTGTAATGTAAAAAGCGAGAGATGGCGAAATAATGAAGAATATTATAGCCACTATTACCAGCAAATCCCTCTTTTTCATAAAGAAGTATATTAAAACAATTTAAGAAAGTTTTGAAGTCTGCATTTTAAGAAAATTAAAAACATGCTTAATAAACAAAATCATAGCGCAATGGAGCTTCAACATTAATATAAGACATATTGATTTTCTATCTTATGGAAAAAAGATTATGGATTCTTCTTTCCAGAGTGATGGAAGCAATACTTTTTGCAATGGGAATATGGAATATATGGCGGGCTGAATGGCTCTGGGCATTTGCATGTTTTTTTGGTTTCCTCCTCTCCATCTCGCCAGTTATAATAAAAAGAAACATTCATTTTTCTGTTCACTGGCTGATAGAATTTCTTCTTGTCTTCGCCATCTCCCTCCATATATGGGGGGGTGTCCTCCATCTTTACTCATTGCCATACTACGATAAAATTGCTCACTTCTTGGCTTCTGCCATAGTAGCATTTTTCGCTCTGATTGCAGTATATGTCATAGATGTTTTCTCTCCCCGCATCCACATGGATTTGGTGATGATGGGCTTCTTCATAGTGATTTTTACAATAGCCATGGGAGCATTGTGGGAGATAGCAGAATTTGTCTCTGACCAAATTTTTTCAGGCGGCAAGCCGTTGGCGCAGATAAGCCTGCAGAATACAATGTGGGATTTGATTGCAGATAGCATAGCTGGCATTCTGATGGGTGTCGCAGGGGCAATAGGAATAAAAAGGGGAGAATTTAAGGAAATTTTATTTCAGTTAAGTGAGGAAGCAAAAAAGTTGAACTCAAGATTTATAGAAGCAAGAAGAAAGGCAATAAAGTCGCTGCATGAAGCAATGGAAAAGGGCGAGGTGGATGAAAAAATTATACCAATTGTAAATAAAATAAACAGCATCAGCGATTATTACACTACAAGTAGTTGCTCCGGCAGGATAGCAATTCTTGAGATACCTTCAGTGGGTCAGAAAAGAAAAGCAAAGTTTTTGGGTAAATGGCATAATGGCATTGGCTATGAAGATGCGATAAAAGCACTGAAAAAAAGTAGCAAAGGAGAAATATGGTTTCTGGTGCAATCGCCCATAATACATGTTCATGCAATTTCAATGGCAAGTGCAAGGAAACTTCTTAATGTAGCCAATCAGAGTGGTTTTAAATATTCGTCAATAAAAGCAATAAATGGTGATATAGTTGTGGAAATTTTGAGTACAGAGAGGATAGATTGTCCTCTTGGAAAAGATGGAAATATATATGGAAGTGAAGAGTATCTTCATCTTCTGGTGGAAATTGCGAGTAAAATGATTGAGAGGATGGACAGAAAATTAAAGAGGTTGGAGAGGAATCTTAGCGTCTTTAAAGTTCACCCTCAATAATTTTTTCCTTTAATGCTTCAAATTGTTCCATCGTAAGCCTGCACATATTGCCTTCCTCTCCTATAAATACCTCATTCCCTTTTATCTCAACAAATGGACAGCATCCTCTTTCTCCACACAAATACACTTTCATGATTTTATATTATGATATCATATATAACAATTGTGAAATTTTATTTTATAGGTAAATTAATGCCATTGCCACTCCAACTATGACAAAAATTATCCATGCAATGTAAAGATATGTGAGGCGTTTCATCCATTTTGCTTTTTTTTCGGGCGTATCGAAAAACTCACCTAATATTGCATCCTCCTCAATCTTCATGCCTCTCAAGCAATGCCTTTATTCTTTTTCTTCTGAAGAAATCCTCTCTCTCCCTCTCTTCAAGCTGCCTTTCTATATATGTTATCGTATTGAGGAGGCGGGGAATGAATATATATTCGAGGGCATTTACACGGCGCTTTGTCTTTTCGATTTCCCTTGCAAGCATCTGAATACTTCCCTCTATCTCCGCCACCTCCACTATTTTTTCCAGCAATTCATTGGCTTTTTTAACAGCCTCATCAAATTCGGCACATGTGGAAAGGATGCTATACTCTGGAATCTCCATCTCATGTATCTCAAACCTTGGAATTTTTACTCCCATTATATTTTTCCTGCTTATCTCCACATCTCTCTTGCTTCCAAACTTCATTGCCTTCTCACGCAACCTTTCTTCTCCCATTATCATCTCTGCCCTAATTATAGCTCTGTATGCTTCCTGCAATTTTTCTTCCATCTCTTTTCTTTTCTCTCTCCTTCTCTTTATCAAATCAAAAAAAGAGGAGACGAGAGCATCTCTTTTCTCAGAAAGCAATTGATGTCCTTTCACCGCTAATGCCTTTCTTTTCCTTATCTGAAGCAACTCCATTCTTGTTGGTGTTACTCCTTCCAGTATTTCCTTCGCCATTTTAGCCCCTATAATATTTCTCTATATACTTATCATCAATCTTCTTCAATTCTGCCTTTGGAAGCATTGATAGAAGTTCCCATCCCAGATTTAGCGTTTCTTCAAATGTTCTATCCTCATCCCTTCCCTGCTTCACAAATCGCTCCTCAAACTCATCTGCAAACTCAAGGAATTTTTTATCTCTCTCTGTCAAAGCTTCCTCACCCACCACAGCTACCAAATCACGCAAATCGCAGCCTTCCGCATAGGCAGCATAAAGCTGATTGGAAAGCTGATGGTGGTCTTCTCTCGTTTTTCCCTTTCCTATTCCTTCAGCCATAAGACGAGATAATGACGGCAAAACAGCCACAGGAGGATATATGCCCTTATGATGCAACTCTCTTGATAACACAATTTGCCCCTCCGTAATATAACCGGTTAAATCCGGGATTGGATGAGTTATATCATCATCTGGCATTGTAAGTATTGGAATTTGTGTAATTGTGCCTTTCTTACCCTGTATTCTTCCCGCTCTCTCATAAATTTGTGCCAAATCAGTATACATGTATCCAGGATAGCCACGCCTGCCAGGCACTTCCTCACGGGCTGCAGAAATCTCACGCAATGCCTCGGCATAATTTGTCATGTCAGTTAAAATAACAAGAACATGCATTCCTTTATCAAAGGCAAGATATTCTGCAGTTGTTAGAGCAACTTTTGGAGCAATGAGGCGTTCGATAACAGGGCTATTTGCAAGATTTAGAAACAGCACGCTTCTTTCTATAGCCCCTGTCTCCTCAAAATCCCTCATGAAGAAATCCGCCTCCTCGGCGGTTATCCCCATCGCACAAAATATAACAGCAAACTCCTCTTCCTGACCCGTCACCTTCGCCTGCCTCGCTATCTGGGCAGCAAGCTCATTATGGGGCAAACCTGCGCCGCTAAAAATCGGCAATTTTTGTCCCCTGACGAGAGTATTCATCCCATCTATTGTTGAAATACCCGTCTGTATGGGATCGCGGGGATATTCTCTGGCAGATGGATTCATTGGAAAACCATTCACATTTCGTATGTCTTCTGGAATGGGTGAAGGAGCGCCATCAATAGGCATTCCCTTGCCATCGAATATCCTGCCAAGCATTTCCATTGATACTCCAATTTCCATTGGTTTTCCTGTGAATGTAACGCTGGTTGCTTTTGTATCCAAGCCTCGTGTGCCTTCAAATACCTGTATTACTGCCTTTCCTTCTGCTGCCTCCAGCACTTGCCCCATTCTTTCCTCGCCGTGGCTTTCGATTTTAACAATCTCTCCATAACCAACTTCTTTTACCCCTTCAACAATTATAAGAGGGCCAGCAATTTCTGAAACAGTAGAATATTTCATTCCTTCCATTTTCATCCCCTCATCAATCTTTTTATTTCTTCTTCCATTTCCTTTTCTATCTGCTTAAATCTTTCCTCATATTCATCATTAGGCGTGGTGGCCATTCTAGCTATAGCCTCCTTTGCTTTCAGATTTTTAAGTTTCTCAAAATCCACTCCTTTTTCTACCGCCTCTCTCATCAAATGATAGAATTTTAGCATTATTCGAAGCATTTCATATTGCTTTTTGTATGGGCAATAGGTATCGATTTCATGATATGCATTCTGCTGCAGGAAATCCTCTCTTATTATTCTCGCTCCTTCAAGCACCACTCTATCCAAAGGTGGCAGAGCATCTGGACCGACGAGGCGTATTATTTCCTGCAATTCATCTTCTTTTTGCAGCAAAGCCATTGCCTCATTCCTCAAATCAAGCCAGTCCTTGCCAACATTCTCCTCCCACCATTCCTTTACTCTATCCAGATATAAAGAATAGGAACGAAGCCAGTTCACTGCTGGAAAGTGGCGACGATCAGCCAAATCAGAGTCTAAAGCCCAGAATACTTTTACAATACGAAGAGTGTTCTGAGTAACTGGTTCCGAAAAGTCACCTCCAGGAGGTGAAACAGCTCCAACTATTGAAATCGAACCTTCTCTATCTTTGCTTCCAAGCACTTTAACTCTTCCCGCCCTCTCATAAAACTCTGCAAGGCGAGATGCAAGATAGGCAGGATAGCCTTCTTCGCCTGGCATTTCTTCAAGCCTTCCAGAGATTTCTCTCAACGCTTCTGCCCACCTGCTTGTCGAATCTGCCATTAAAGCAACATCATAACCCATATCTCTATAATATTCAGCGAGCGTAATACCAGTATATATCGATGCCTCTCTCGCCGCCACAGGCATGTTTGATGTATTTGCTATTAAAATAGTTCTTTCCATCAACGGATGTCCCGTTTTGGGATCTTTTAGCTTTGGAAAATCTCGCAGCACTTCTGTCATTTCATTTCCTCTTTCCCCGCATCCAATATAAACAACAATGTCGGCATCGCTCCATCTGGCCAGCTGATGCTGCGAAACTGTTTTTCCTGTGCCGAAGCCGCCTGGAATTGCTCCTGTGCCGCCCTTAGCCATGGGAAAAAAGGTATCGAAAACTCGCTGGCCAGTGATAAGCGGGATAGTTGGAGGGAGTTTCTGCTTAAATGGGCGTTGCTTTCTCACCGGCCACTTTTGCATCATTTTAATTTCCTTCTTTCCTTCCTTTGTTTTTATTATAGCCACTGTATCCTCAACCTTGTATTTTCCTTCCTCAACACTCTCCACAACTCCCTCTTCGATTTCAGGCGGCACTAAAATGCGATGTTCGACGATAGGCGTTTCCTTAACCACGCCTATAATATCTCCCGCCTTAACTTTCTCTTTTTCCTTAACTTTAGGTATAAACTCCCATTTCTTTTTCCTATCGAGGGCATGAACTTCTATACCTCTCGTGATAAAATCTCCCGCTTTCTCCATTATTTTTGGCAATGGACGCTGAATACCATCATAAATAGAGGCCAGCAAACCAGGGCCCAGCTCAACTGCCAGAGGCATCCCAGTATTTATAACAGGCTCCCCTGGCTTCAAACCAGTGGTATCTTCATACACCTGTATTGTCGCCCTATCTTCCTTCAACTCTATAATCTCGCCAACAAGTTCTTCCTCGCCTACTTTCACCAAGTCATACATTTTTGCTCCTTTCATTCCCTTTGCCTTGACAACAGGCCCAGCAACACTAACTATTTTTCCTTTCATTTATTCCACCTCAACTCCTACAGCTCTAACAATAAGCCTTTTGATTGTATCCTCCCTCTCAACTTCTTTCTTTGAAGGAATTTCAACAATGATTGGCATATCCTTCATGAGACGATGCTGAAAGATTTTATTCTGGAGTTTCCTCACAAATTCATATGTCATAATGAGTATCGCCACATCTCCATCATTCACCAGTTCATCAAATTTTTCTTCGTCGCTATAACATTCCTCAACACCAGCAAGGCGAAGTAATGCAAGCGTATCCTCATCCCCTATTGCAGCTATCTTCATGCTACCACCATCACTTTCCATGCCTCCGAAACCATCTCCTCCGCCACCGCCTTGGCTATTGCCTTTAAATTTCTTGCTTCATATTCTTTTTCCACTATAAATCTTATTCCGGGTCCAATACCAAGAGGATTTTCATTGGCTATATCTGCCACAGCCTTAATCATGTATTTATCAAGTGCCTTTTCCAGTGCCACCACCCCTTCCTTTTCAAAATCAGTTATCGCCTGCCTCAGAAAAGGCATGTACGATGTGCCCTCCAGCATTGAGATTATCTCCGCAATGGAATCTATTTTGAGTAATTCATTAATCTGCCACTCCGAGATTTCCCATCCTCCGGATAATATACTTTCCTCAATATTTTTCAGCCCATAATATTTGCCTCGCAGAATCGTTTTTATGTTTATAACATCTATGAGTGTCTTTACAAATTTATCCCTCGCTTTTCTGCAGGATTTTGGAAGTTTTGCATCAAGCAAATTTTGAAGTAATTTTTTATCAATTTCTCTCTCAATTGCTTCAATCGACATATTCTCCTCTATTTCGTAACCATGTCTCCTTATTATTTCAAATAACTCCTCTCTCTCAACATTTCTGATTTCCTCCATGAGTTTTTTTGCAATCTCGCTGAAGACAACATACTCACCCATTTCTTTCTCCTCTATAATATCTCTTATGGCCTTCTTTATCGCTTCTCCATCTATTTTTTGCAGATATGCATCATAGAAATCTCTTACCTGCTTTGGTGAGTCATTTTTCGCCATCTGTATTATTTTTATTAAAGAGGCATCAATGCTTTTCTGTATTTCCGTAACATTCTCTCCATCGAGTATAAAATCTCTGCTCACAACGTTATTTTTTAAATCATCGAGTGTTTTTGATTCAAGCAGCCTTGCAATTTCCTTTTCATTCAGGAAAGTTGTTGGTATTGCCGAAAACTTTGCATTTGGATAAGAAAATCTGGATAAAAGTATGAGGGAGGGCATAAATTTGGCAACTACAGCAGCTGTGGCTATAACAATTATTGCTTCAATTATCATGCTCTTCAAATAACTTCTTTGCAATTGCTATCCTTATTTCCTCCTCCTTTCTTTCAAGCATGGAGTCGAATGTCAAATCCATTTCTTTGCTTCCATCCTTGCTTTTTGCTATTATACCTCCTATGCCTTTCCTCATTGTTTTCACTTCCACCCCCATTTTCTCTGCAATTTTTTTGTCCTCTTCTCTGGTTGCTATTATATAGAAATCCTCCATTTCCCTTTTAGCGCTCTCGATCAACTCTTCAACAATCTTCCTGTATTTTCTCCCACTCATTTCCTGCAGCTTTTTTCTAATTTCCTCCATGCATTTCTGTATTATTTCTTCTTTGGCATTTGTTATTTCCATTCTTGCCTCTCTTTTAGCTGCTGCTATAATTTTCTCTCTCGCCCTCTTCGCCTCCTTTTCTCCTTTTGCCTCTATTTTTTTCGCTTCCTTCCTGCCTTCTTCTTTTGCCTTTTTTATTAATTCCTTTGCCTCTTTCTCTGCGCTGTTTATAATTTCCTCTATTTCCTTTTCTGCTTCTCGCCTTATTGTTTCTATCAACTGCTCCAATGACATTTTCTCAGAGTAAGCCCAAGCCAGTCATTAGGAGTATAGCAACAAGTAAGCCGAAAATGGCTATGGTTTCTGGCATCACAGTGAATATAATGCCTCTTGCTGCCACTTCTGGATTTCTTCCTACAGATGCAATACTGGCGGATGCAACCATTCCCTGATTTATGGCAGATATGCCTGTTAAGCCAACAACTGCCCCAATCCATATGGCTGCTGTGCCTATCCATGGCTGAGCTGCAAAATCCACCTTCGCCGCTCCTCCTAACAGTCCTGCACCCATCATGAGCAGTATAGCTGTCAGCAATCCATATACTGATTGAGTCATTGGCAACACTTGCAACACAAGCAGCTTACCGAATAATTCTGGCTTTTCTGCTGTCACAGCCACTGCAGAACTTCCTGCCAATGCCAGCCCGATAGCGGATGCTATTCCTGCTATAGCCACGGCAATCATACAGCCAAGTATTATTTCCTGCTTCGCCGTGCCTTCCACATCTGCTGCCATTACGGGCTGCATTAACACCAGCAGCATTGCTCCCACAACCAATATTCTCCATTTCGCTTTCATTTTATTTCCTCCGTATATTTTCTTTTAATCTGGAATGGCATAAATTTCTTTCCTCCACCCTCATAAAATCTGTTGAAGAACTCTACATACTGAAGGCGGAGGGCATGAATGGCTGCTCCCAAAGCTTGGATGAGGAGATTGGCAAAATGGGCAACGACAAGCAGAATGGGCATTAATATTATGCCTATATAAGGAACTATATCTGGTAACAGTTGGGCGACTACATTAAAAGCAAGAGCCATGCCAGCCGTCGCCAAGCCTAGAGCAAGGAGACGAGCATAAGAAAGCCAGTCACCGAGATATCCAGTAATCTCAAAGAAGCCAAGTGGTCCGTTATTTTTAAAGAGAGCAATTAACCCTATAATTGTAAAGATGATTGCCAAGAGTTTAAGCCCGCTGCTCAAACTCCATAACTCCAGCAAAGTTTCACCGATAAGCATTCCTCCACCAATTTGCAGTAAAAACCATGGAATCTGTTCATTCACCACATTCTTTACATGCCCCCTTGCCAAATTTTGATATATGCCGAGGATAAAGCCCAAGTTGAGATGTATCAGACCTAGGATAAGAGCTATGGAAAGGATAAGAACTGGTTTGTGAATTGCATCTATAGGCAATTCAATACCAAAAATCCTTGCTTGATATATCATTTTATCAACATCACCATATATGAAACGAGGGATGAAATCGCCAAAAAAGCTATTAAATAAAAATCCCGTAACAATATTTCCCAAGCCGAGCCATATACCAAGGAAGGACCACGTCCTTATAAACTCGCTCTCCTTAAATTTAATAAAGGCAAGCAACGAGAGCAGGAAAATTACACACCCATAGCCGGCATCGCCAAGCATGACAGAAAAGAAAATTATGAATGCTATGCCAAGAAATATGGTAGGATTCACCTCATTATATTTTGGTAAAGCAAAAAGCTCGAGAAATGTTTCAAATGGTTTAGCCCATTTTGGATTTTTTAAATAGATGGGTACCTTGCTATCTATATTGCGCCTCGCCCTTCTTGTTTTTACAGCACTTCTGCCCTCTGTTGCATCATCTACAATTTCTTTCACTTTTCTCACATTTTCGGCGAGACACCATCCTTCAATTAGATACGTATATGAGGTTTCGCCAAAATTTCTGTAGATTTCTTTACGTTCCTTTTCAATATCTATTTCTTCCTTTATAGCAAGTAGGTCAATTCTTTTATCTCTATAGATTTTCGCCAGCTGCTTCCTTATTTCCTTCTTTTCTCTCTCAGCTTCTCTAATTCTTTTTCTTATTTCGCTCAACAATTCCTTTGCTCTTCCTTTCCCCTCTATTTTTATTTCCTCAAAACCTTTCAATTTTTTCAACTCTTCTTTCTTTGAAACAGATGCGACTATAAGGACTGCCCATTTCTCCTCTTTTTTATCTCCTACTTTCCTATAATAAAAAACTAAGTCTCTTTCCCTTATAGCTTCAAGGTTTGTAGATATGCCAAATTTTATTATGAGATATTTACTCTCCCCAAGCCATTCCACATTTATATCAAAAAGAGATAGATACTCGAGTTTCTTTTCCTCTCCTCGCAAATATTCTATTTCTTCGTTTATTTCATTTATTCTTTTTTCTTTCTCT
>JAGHBD010000124.1 GCA_021161135.1 Thermoplasmata archaeon | reverse complement strand
TTTTTATAGTATATGTGTTTTTATGCACATGTCATTAATAAGTGAGGAAGATAAAAAATATATAAAGGATAGATTCGAAAAAGAGCTTGAAGGAAGCGTAAGGGTAATCTATTTTACACAGGATTTTGAGTGTCAGTTTTGTAAAGAAACGAGACAGATTCTGGAGGAAATAGCAGAATTGAGTGATAAAATAGAGCTTGAAATCCATGAATTTGATAAGGAAAAAGAGTTAGCCTCAAAATATGATGTTGATAAAATACCTGCAACTTTAATTTTTGGAGAGAAAGAGTATGGCATACGTTTCTTTGGCATTCCTTCTGGCTACGAGTTTTCCACATTGATAGAAGATATTATTCATGCTTCTACAGGAAAAACCAGCTTAAAAGAAGAGATAAAAGAGGAGTTGAAGAAAATAGATAAGCCATTGCACATTCAAGTTTTCGTTACTCCAACATGCCCTTATTGCCCGACGATGGTTCACCTTGCGCATCAGATGGCGGTGGAAAATGAGAATATAAAAGCGGATATGGTTGAAGCAATAGAATTTCCACATCTTGCTCAGAAGTACGAAGTGATGGGAGTGCCGAAAACGGTAATTAATGATAAAAGGGAGATTGTGGGCGCTGTTCCAGAAGAAGTTTTTCTGCAGGAAATAAAAGAAGCAGTAAAATAATGTCGGGGGCGGGATTTGAACCCGCGACCTCCTGATTTCTTAGCGAACCCTTCAGCTGTGCTTATGAGTCAGGCGCTCTAACCAGTCTGAGCCACCCCGACAGACAACTCTAATATCAATTTCAATATAAAAAAATTGCTTCAGTGGCATGGAAATAGAATAAAAATTGCTCGAAAATGGAAGAGGAAACATTAATTCTATTCATCTTTTGAGACAAAAAATGGCTGAGGATGGGCATTAGTCTCATTAAAGAGGGTTCCTTTTCATAGCAACTTCTGAAGATACTGGATATATTCCCAACATTTATATATGATAAAATCCTTGCAAATAAAAACCGTCATGGAGCTATTCTGTGCTGGTTTTTGAAGGAGAAATTAAAATGAAAATAGAAAAAATGGTGAAAGATAGAAACATAGTTGAAAAATTAGCCAGAGATGGTATTGTTGATGCAACAGAGGTGCAGGAAAAAGCAATTCCTGTTATAATGGATGGCAAGGATGCTGTTGTGCAATCTGAAACGGGCTCGGGTAAAACCCTTGCCTTCGTGTTACCAATTGCTGAAAAATTGCATGGTGAAGGCATAAAAGCGCTCATTATAGCACCAACAAGAGAGCTGGCAAAACAGATAACAAGTGTTTTTAAAAAATACACCCACCTCAAATCAGTGAGTATATATGGCGGGGTTTCAATAAGCAGGCAGATTGAGGAGTTGCAACATGCAAATGTGGCTGTTGGCACGCCTGGCAGGCTGCTGGATTTAATCGAAAGGGGGGAGCTTAGGTTATCAGAGATTCAATTTCTCGTGCTTGATGAGGCAGATAGAATGCTTGATATGGGGTTTATTGGAGATATAGAAAAAATTATTGAAGCAACAAATGAGTATAGGCAAACACTTCTTTTTTCAGCCACAATACCAGATGAAGTTGTAAGAATAAGCAGGAAATACATGAAAGAGCCCATAAAAATTTTGATAGAAAGGAAAACAACGACAGTTAAGCAAAAACACTTATTTTATGTTGTATCTGTAAATGAAAAATTTTCTTTGCTCGTTCATCTTCTTAAAAACAGCAATGGCTCTCATTCCCTGATTTTTTGCGCCACCAAAAAAATGACTGATAGTATTGCAGCACAACTCAAAATGCACGGGATAAAAGCAGAGGCAATTCATGGAGATTTGAGTCAAAAGCAGCGTGAGGAAGTGCTTCATAGATTCAGAAAAAAGATGGTTAGAGCACTTGTTGCCACAGATGTGGCTGCCCGCGGCTTGGATATTGATGGCATTACCCATGTCTATAACTTTGATTTACCAAATGAAATAGAGATGTACACACACAGGGCAGGGAGAACAGCAAGGATGGGTAATGAGGGCATGGTTATTTCTATTGTAAGCGATAAGGATTATGTTCTTTTTGGAAGAATATACAGGGCAAAAGAGGGTTTGGAAGAAATGAAAAAGCCGCTTTTCCAAAAAATACCATTCAAAATAGATAGATATAATAAAAAGAGACAGAGAAAAGGATATTACAGGAGAAGATATTAGATTTTCTCAAATCTATCCTTCAATTTTTCCATCACTTTTGGCAGCGTTGTGTATTCCATTTCTTCAAGTGGCAACCGATGCGGCTCAAAGGGGCCATGACGGCGCATGTATTCAGCGATTTCCATTGCCTTGCGGCGTGTATAATCGAAAGCAACATCATCGAAGAGGTCTTCGCATCCAGTTAGCATGCCATTTTTAACCTGGAAACCTATTGCCACCACCCTCGGAGGACCATCAAAGCGGGTGCATTTTGCATCCTTTACGCCAACTGGCATTATCGGCCCATTATGGCTTCCGCGCATCCATCCTGAAACGAGATGTGGGAAGGCAAAGGGCTCTAAAACTTCTCCTAAGGCAGGCAATCCTGATTGGCATCTCACCGCTGCTACTGGATCATCTTTGCCAATATATTCACCAGCAATCTGGAAAAGCTTTTCAGTTGAAACTACCGCTACTGGCTCATTTGATGGAAGTTTTCCACCTTCCTTTGGAAAAACTCTTTTTATAACAAATCTTGATTTTGCTCCAATTAAAGCGAGTAAATCATACATTTCTTCAGGTGTTTTCATAAGAACTCTTTTATGCTCTTTTATATCCCATACCTCAAATACAAATCCTGCATGCAAACTTGGATCTATAACGAGACCAGCAGTATTGAAGGGATCAGCAAAAATTCTGTATATAGGCAAATTGAAAGCGCCAGGCTCTGTTTTGTCCATTAAAAAAGCAACAACTGGCTCTGATTTTCTTTCTGTAAATTCCATCTCAGCGATGCCTGGTCCCATACCCTTTATATTGCCCGAAAAGGCATCTTTCAACAAGTCCTGGCCAGCACCATAGAAGCCACATTCCTTTGCCACTTCTGTAGCTGCCTTAAAAACGTTCCATGCCAAGCCATGAACTTCCTCATTGTCCTCTCCTTTATCGTGTGTCATTATTAGCTCCAAATCATCTCCACAGTTTGTTACGAAGAAATCTTTTATTATGCCCGTTTCTTTTGCTTCTTTTAGTTTTTCCTCTGCCACCTCAATCAATTTCTCATTAACTTTTGCGTGACCAGGGCAGCCACCAACATCCGCCTTTATAATGCTAAAAGTTGTCTTCATGATTTGGTAAAGTTTAGATGATTAAATCTTTTACTGTGGGCTATTAGGTGCTGTTAACTTAACGAAATTTTTCGATAAAAATATGCACCCCATCCCATCATGCATTTAGAGGTGATTAAAATGCAAAAAGGGAAAAAAGGAATGGGGTGCAATTATTGAAATATTTGCTGAAAGAAAAATCTATCGTTATTAGAGAAAGAGCTCCAGTGGAAATAATTCTCTACAGTGTGTTTCTCTATCTATGCAGAATGTCTCTAAGAGATGTTGCCATAGCAATTCGCATTTTCGTTAAAAGAAGCAGAACTGCCATATGGAAATGG
>JAGHBD010000013.1 GCA_021161135.1 Thermoplasmata archaeon | reverse complement strand
GCAAACATAGAAAATTATGAGTGGTATTTTGATTTGCGTCGCTATGGCTCTGTGCCTCATTCTGGCTTTGGTCTTGGAATGGAAAGGTTGCTGTGCTGGATTGCCAAGCTTGAGCACATAAGAGATGCCACACCATTTCCTCGTCTCTTAAGGAGGGCATATCCATGAAAAAAATCCTCGCTTTCTTCTGTGCCTTCATGTTCTTTCCATTTGTTACAGGAGATGGAGACAGCGACATACACTTCATTGAAAGCAATGGGTATCTCATTCCTTATATTGAAAATGCAAGTTATGAAATGAGGGAGGGATATCCTCTCACGCCTTATTTCACAAAAACATATGTTTTTCCATTTGGAACAGAAATAAAAGGCGTGGATGTTAAAGTAAAAAATGTTGGAAAAATAGAGATTGACAGAAAGATAATGCCTTCCCCTCCTCCTTTGCCTCTCAATGGCAAAGGAAATGGTGAGGCGAAGGAAGGAGAGATATATTCGCAGGATGTTTTTTATCCTGAGAAATGGTTTGATTATAGAGTGGGAGCAGGAATTAAAGATGGAGAACATGTTGTTTTCCTTTCCATCTTCGTATATCCAATGCGTTACAATGCAGTGAGAAATGAAATAATCTATGCTGAAGATTTTGATGTTAGCATAGATTATGAGTTAGGCAGGGGAATGATGAGCAATGGCGAATATGATTTGCTTATCATAGCTCCTTCTGAATGGAAAGATGAATTGCAGCCATTGAAGGAACATAAAGAGCAGCATGGAATAAAAACGATAATCGTAAGCTTGGATGAAATATATGGCGGGAAATATTTTGCAGCAGAAGGAAGAGATGATGCTGAGAAGATAAAATACTTCATTAAAAATGCTATTGAAGAATGGGGAATAGAATATGTTATGCTTGTTGGAGGAAGAAAACCCGGCTTAAAGGAAGATTGGTGGGTTCCTGTAAGATATGTCTGGCTTAATGATAGGAGCTCATCATGGGAATATGAGAGAAGATATATTAGCGATTTATACTATGCCGACATATATGATGGCGAGGGAAAATTTTCCACATGGGACAGCAACAACAATGGATATTTCGGAGAATATGACCATGAAATAAATGGAAAAAAATTGAAAGACAGCGTTGATTTACTGCCTGACGTTTATATAGGCAGGCTGGCAGCAAGAAATGTTTTTGAATTGAGGAGGGTGATGAAAAACATCATAAATTATGAAAATAGTCACAGCGATGCTTTCAATAACGTTGTTTTGTGCGGCGGGGATTTGTACCTCCATGACCCATGGGATATTGCCGAGGGAGAGTATTTGCTCGATGAGATTGCGAAGAGAATGAAAGGTTACAATATAAAGAAGATTTATGCCTCCGTTGCTTTAAATGCAAAATTGATAAATGAAGTGATAAATGAGGGAGCTGGCATAGTTGTTTTTGAAGGAGCCGGCAACCATCATTTATGGGCAACACACGCCAAAGATAACGAGAAATGGATTTTTTACTACGAGCGAAACATACTGCAACTTCGAAACAGCTATTTGCCCATCGTACTCACTTCTGGGGCAAGGCTCGGACAATTCAACTGGAGCAGGGAATGCTTCAACTGGTTTTTTGTTTCAAGAGGGAAAGCGGTGGCAAGCGTTGGACCAACTGGCCTATGCTGGATAGGGCATGGAAAAAATGTTACGGAAATGTTTCTGGGTAATCTTCATGTAAGGCTATGTGAAAAAATGGCTTCTCGCTGTTTGCTGGGCAGAGCATGGGGAGAGGCAATAACAGAATATTTACTTGCATTCAGATGGCATGGAGTGGCGAAAGCATTTCATATGAAGGCAGCTGAGGAGCTTGAGATATTCGGAGATCCAACATTGAAGATTGGTGGATATGATTTTGCTGCCAGTGTTGCCGAAAAAACAGGAAGAGTGCTTCATGTAGGTGGAAGTGGCGAGGGGAATTACACCAGCATTCAGGATGCCGTTAATGCTGCCAGAGATGGCGACGCAATTATTGTGCATAAGGGCACCTATTATGAAAATTTATCCATCGATAAATCATTGATAATTACAGGAAAAAATGCAAAGATAAAAACTTGTGGCATTACATTTCTTGCTTCAGATATTGTATTGCGGAATTTCTCTATAGAAGGATATGGAAAAGAAAATGGAATAGTGTGTTACGGCAGCAATGCCATCATCGAGGGAAATAAAATAGAAAGATTCAACACGAGCATTTTCATTTTTGCCGACAACTGCTTTATTGCCAACAATACAATAAAGAATAATGAATGCGGGATATGGATTAATGGAAGCAGAAGAGCAATTATAGAAAAAAATAACATTGTGGATAACTGGTATGGAGTATGGGGAGAAAAATGCCATGATATTTCTATAGAGGAAAATAATTTCTTGTATAATGCATGGTATGCAATATGGATGGAGGGCAAAGGAGGAAAAATAAGCCGGAATAACATCTCCAGAAACTGGTATTGTATTTATCTCTACAACTCAGAGGATTTTGTCATCGATGGCAATTACATTTCGTGGAACATACATGGCCCACAATTTGTGAATTCCAGCCATAATGTTATCGAGGGCAATACAATAACAAAAAATGAGCATTATGGAATATATTTTGGGTGGAGAAGTGTGGATAATGAAATAGCGGGCAATAATTTCATTGAAAATGCCCAGAATGCAAGAGATGATGCCGCCAATAAATGGTGGGGCAACTACTGGAGCGATTATATTGGTCTCCGTTTCCCTTTCCTCTTCCTCCTTCACATTCCAAAGTATATTCCTAAATTTTCCTTTGACTGGCAACCTCTGATGAGCCCCGCCTGATTATTGCAACTCTTTCACAGCCTCCTTTATCAATTCCTCTGGATATTCATAATCCTTCAGCAGCCCATTATTATATGCATCGTATGCAGCAAGGTCAAAATGTCCATGTCCGCTATTTACGAAGCATATTGTCTTTTCTTCCCCACTCTCTCTACATCTGATTGCTTCATCTATTGCCGCCTTTACAGCATGGGCAGTTTCAGGCGCAACAACAAAGCCCTCTGTCTGAGTAAATATTTTCGCTGCTTCAAAAACTTCTGTCTGGTAATATGCAACACTTTCGACAAATCCATCGTTTACAAGCTTACATAATGCTGGAGCATCTCCATGGTATCGAAGCCCACCTGCATGAATGGCAGGAGGAATGAAGTTATGGCCGAGTGTATACATCTTGAGTAAAGGTGTTTGCTTTGCTGTATCTCCAAAATCGTATGTGTATATCCCTTTTGTCAAACTCGGACATGCTTTTGGTTCAGCAGCGACGAATTTTATTTCCTCTCCTTTAAGTTTGTCTGGGATGAATGGAAATATTCCTCCAGAGAAGTTGCTTCCTCCACCAACGCATCCGCATATCACATCCGCCTTTTCTCCAATCATCTCAAGCTGCTTTTTCATTTCCAGCCCTATAATGGTCTGATGAAGGAGGACGTGATTGAGAACTGAGCCAAGAGAATATTTTGTATCCTCATGCTTTACCGCATCTTCTATTGCCTCACTTATTGCTATGCCCAAGCTGCCAGGAGTTTCTGGATCTTTCTCCCTAATCATTCTGCCAAATTCAGTCCTATCGCTTGGACTCGGAACAACTTCTGCCCCCCACGTCTGCATCAGTATGCGGCGGTATGGCTTCTGCTCATAGCTACACTTAACCATATAAACTGTGCATTCAAGCCCAAAAAACTGGCAGGCGAAGGCGAGGGCGGAGCCCCACTGCCCCGCTCCTGTTTCCGTTGTAAGGCGTGATATGCCTTCGTTGGCATTGTAATATGCCTGGGCAACGGAAGTATTTGGCTTGTGGCTTCCAGGCGGGCTAACTCCTTCCCACTTATAATATATCTTTGCTGGCGTCTTGAGATATTTTTCCAGATTTATTGCTCTATAGAGCGGGCTTGGTCTCCATATGGCATATATCTCCATAACTTCATCTGGAATTTCTATCCATCTTTGTCTGCTCATTTCTTGGTGAAGGAACTCTTTCGGGAAAATTGGCTGCATATCCTTTGCCTCTATCGGCTTTTTCGTTGCAGGGTTTAGAGGAGGAGGCACTTCAATATCTGCCTGGATGTTATACCATTTATCTGGCATTTCATCTTCTGGAAGCAATATTTTGTGTTGCATATCATGTGAATGGCTGACGATATTTAAATTTTTGTATAATTTTGTTCTTTAATGTATAATTTTGTTCGATAACGTTTGAAATAGTTTTATTAATCCCAGCAGTATTGTTTATTATGTGGAGAAAACTTATAGCAAAATATTTTGCCAGATATCCTGCTCAGCAAAAGGTGGCAGAACTTTTTCTTTCATATGGGCTGAGTGTGAAAAAAGGGAGAGTATTCTGTGGGGATATAGAGCTCTCCTTTTCCAAAATAGCCAGAGCCATAAAAGTGGATAGGAGAGCGGTGATGGCAACTGTGGAAACAATTGAAAGAGAAGAGGCACTAAAAAAGATATTTGCCCATTTAAAGCCGACTTGCAACTTTAAAGATCTGGCGCCGAAAATGAAATGGGGTGTTGTTGAAATTATTCCAAGCGATGCCTCAATGCCCGGCATACTGGCAGATGTGGCACGTGTTATAGCAAAGGAAGGCATAAGCATAAGGCAGGCAAATGTCGATGATTATGTTATTACGGAGGAACCCAAACTTTTCATTATAACTGAAAAAAATCTCCCTCCTCATATCATAGAAAAACTCAGGAAAGCAAAAGGGGTTGAGGCTGTTACCGTGTATTAAAGCAGCATAAAAAAATTATACAGGATATCGTTTATCCTTGTGCAAAATTTGAGAAATAGGGTGCATAAATTACTTTATCCAGTTTCAAAATTTTTAAGCAGAGCAGGCATAACACCAAATGTAATCACTTCCCTTTCAATCATTCTGATTTTTCCTGCCTGCTACCTCCTCATAATAAACGAGAGATGGCTTTTCCTTGCCATATTCGCTCTCGTTTCATTTCTCGATGCCCTCGATGGTGCTGTAGCGGCAAATGCTAAGATGGCAACAAAATTTGGAGCATTTTATGATGCATTTGCAGATAGAATCGTCGAGGGATGTGTCTATTTTTCCATTGCAATCGCCTATGAAAACCTCGCCCCCTTAAGTTTTCTTGCCCTAATTCTTTCATATCTTACAAGTTATGTGGCAGCATGGGAAAAAAGCGTGAAATATACTGGGATAGGAAGCAGAGCAGGAAGACTTATCGTGCTTTTGGTATCGTTCGCCTTCAATGTCCTCTATTATGGCTTGCTCATCATATCTTGCCTATCAGCCTATACAATTCTCCTCCGCCTTTATTATTTAAAGAAAAGGATGAAATAACTTATTCTTCAATTTTTCCTTTAATCACAATATTTTTAACAACATTTTCTACCCTGTCTATCGCCTTTATTATTCTGTCAATCTCCTCCTTTTTGCAATCTCTTTTCAGTAGCTCAAGATAACCTTTTGCTATGCAGAGAGGATTGAAGAAATAGTGGGCGGTTTTGAGCTTAAATTCTCTTTCTTTTTCCAAAGCTTCTTCCATTTTTTTAAGCGCTTCCTTACGCTGAGTTATATCATGAATGACAAAAAGATAGCCGAGAAGATTTCCATATCTATCTTTCAAAGGAGAAATTTTTATCTCGTAATATAGTGTATCGCCTCCTCTCTCCACTTCTATTTCCTTTACCGTTTCCTTTTCCACGCCGCACAGTTTGGGCAAATCTACATGGAATTTTTTCAATTCATCAACATGCCTTCCAACCACTTCCTCATCTACACCCATTATTTGACA
This sequence comes from Thermoplasmata archaeon, assembly GCA_021161135.1. Taxonomy (GTDB): domain Archaea; phylum Thermoplasmatota; class E2; order UBA202; family JdFR-43; genus JdFR-43. Next base: position 7,999 of record JAGHBD010000013.1, on the reverse strand, counting down.
TGCTGCCGGATTTATCTCCACAATCCTGCAGTTTCTGTCCAAGGCAACGACACCATCTTGCATACTTTCAATGAGCGTTGCCATTGCCAGTGGCTTTATATCGAGAAGGCGGAATTTGGAAAAACTCCATAGCAAAAGAACGCTGCCTGCGAGAAAGCCAAAGGGGGTTAAATCCACTAAGGAAATTTTGAATACATATAAAGCATTTCCGGCAAGAGGGATGAGAGAGAAAAGTAGTAAAACAGCTGCCTGCCTCCTGTAAATGCGATAGGAATTGAGAAAAATATGGAGGAGGATGGCGACGGTAAATAAAATGAGGATGTATGCATAGCCCGATCTTAAATAAGCCCATATTCCGTATTCAAAATTGATTAACGAAAGCCCTCCCTTTTCAATTATCGCGGCACTTTTCCATATAAGTTTGTGCCACTCATTCGTCCATGCAAGAGCGATGGTCACGATTGGATCAATGCTCAGTATCGCAATAACCATTTTTGTAATCCATCTCTCTCTTCCAGCATATTGGAGTACAAGCATAAACCATGCAGGTGGCACAGCAACAATGCCAAAATACTGGATTTTTATCCAGAACATTTTTGCATCTATTCCATTACTTCCTAACTCAAATGCATAGCCAGTTGCCCAGCAGGCTATAGCTGCCATTAAGATAATGAAGGAATAACGGAAGGGTAATTTTGAATGCCATGCATAGATAGCCAAGGCAACAGATATAAAGGAAGCAGCAAATAAAGTGATTAAATAAAAGTCAATAGGAAGCATGTTTTTAAATGTGCATAAGATTTAAGGATTTCGAAATTTCCTAACGATAATAAAATGATTATCTGGATGCTTTCTCGCTACTTTTCTGACACTCCACGCCTTTTCAATATGAAGCCCCGCTCGCCTCACATCTTTTTTCAATTCTCGCATACTGTAAAGATGATAGAAACGCTGCACATTCAATCCATCTCTTTTCCATGGAATGTATATGTCGCCATGCTCACCGTCTCTCAAAAAAAATTTTTTTACAAAATACCACCACCACCTATCCTGCCATTTTGCCCACACAGATATCAATGCCCTGCCATCTGGTTTCAATATTCTCCGCAACTCTTTCAACGCCTTTATCCTGTTTTCTCTTCCCCTTATATTATGAAGAGCCGCAATAAAAATGGCAAAATCAAAAGATGCGTCTTTAAATGGCATATTGCATGCATCCCCGCAAATCACCCCTGCATTTTTTATGTCCTCCTCCCGCAACCTTTCCCTCGCTATCTTCGTCATATTAAAGGATGCATCCAAGCCAAAAACAAATTTGCAGCGAGGTGCCATCAAAATAAGGTGGCGAGCATTCCCGCAGCCAATATCAACAGCCATGCCATACATCTCCTCTATAAATTCCATGCATTCCTCCCAGGGCTGGCGGCGGGTGGCGGCGAAGCTTGCTGCTATTTTGTCCCATTCATTCACGCTAATAGAGGAAGTTGTGATTTTTAAGTTACCGCAAAGTTTATATTAGCAGGAGATTCTTCAATACATGGCAAAGAAGAGTAAAACTGGCTTTCAATCGGCGGCTGGTTTGATAAGATATTTTGAAGAGGAGAAGACTGGCGTTAAAATAGACCCTCGCTTTATTATAGTATTCACAATAGCTACAGTTGTGGTAATAACTGCTCTGAAAATTTTGTATCCTGTGTAAATGTTTGTTGTTGTCATAGGCCCTGCAGCAGCAGGAAAAAGCAGTATAGCGGAAATTTTGGCAAGAGATGGTGTTTTAATTAATCTCGATGCTGCCACACCCTCCAAAGCAGAGATAGATATAAGGAAATGGGTAAAGGTTGAGGAGCTGCAGGAGAAATATAGGCTTGGAATAAACGGTGCATTGCTGAAGAGTATGGAATTGATCGCTTCTATGGATGAATGGATATCAGAAGATAAAAATGAATTTAAGGTTGTTGATACTCCTGGTCAGCTTGAGATATTCATGTATCATGACTTTGGTAAAAAGATAATTGAGAAACTTTCAAAGCATGATATAATCTCCTGCATTTTTGTTGTCGATGCTCAGGAAATATCCAGCATAGAAAATTATCTTGCCATGCTGGCTCAGAATGCCATGATAAATCTCAAACTTCTCATTCCATGCATAACAGCGATAAATAAAATAGATATGGTGGATAAAAGTCGGCTGCTCAAGTATATGGACATAAGATATATAGAAGAAAAAATAGAGGAAGGAGATGCTTTGCTTAAGCTGGCAAAGGGTCTCATTGACTATATTGAATATACGAGCATTGTTCAACGCCCCCTCCTCGTTTCAGCAAAAACGGGAGATGGTATTGATGATTTATTTGCTGCCATACATGAAGTCCATTGTTCGTGCGGGGACATCTCCTAATTTTATGATTGCACCATACATTTTATAAATGGAAGGTATTTTCACAAAATATGAGGAAAATTGCGGTTGTTGCAGCATTAATGCTACTGCTGCCGGCTTATATAAGTTATGGGTTTCCGAATTTAGATACACAGGATGAAGCATATGGAGTAGCTGTTGATGGAAATGGCAATGTGATTGTTGTTGGGCAGCATTATGATGGAAACAAATACGTTATGAGAGTGCAGAAATATGATGGAGATAGCGGAAATATTGTATGGCAGACAGATTTTGATGAATTTTCCACGAACATAGGGAAAGCTGTTACAGTTGATGCTAATGGCTATATATATGCAGGAGGGATAGTTGGTAAAGAAGTTGCTGGGATACCCATTCCATCGACAGATTATGTTATTGTAAAATATGATAGCAATGGCAATCAGCTAATGTATCAAACATATAATAATGGCTTTGCCGACTTCCTTATGGATATGGGTGTTGATGAAAATGGTTATATATATGCGACTGGAATGACACTTTATATAGATGTTACCTCTGCAAATCTCACAAACATAGATTTCTGGACAATAAAAGTGAGTCCAACCAATTTGAAAAAAGTAGCAGAAGATGTTTTTGATTATGAGTTAGATGCAGCATTTGGGATGGATGTGAGAGGCAATGAAATTGTTGTTGCTGGAACTGTGCAGAGCGGAAAAGAAAGCAAATTCTGTGTAATAAAATATGACCAAAATCTCAATAGAGAATGGGTAAAATATTATTATGAAAATAAGGCAGCTACAGCCTCAGATGCTGCCATCCTTCCAGATGGTAAAATTGCTGTTACAGGCAATGAATTCAGCAACAATGTTACCATAGAAGATTTCAAAATAGTACTTTATGATAGCGATGGCAATAAAATATGGGATAGAAAGGAAGTTAGTGATGAAAAAGATGACGCTCTTTCTGTTGCAGCAGATTCAAATGGAAATATAGTTGTCGCCGGCTATAGAACACTTGATTTGCATAAAAGATGGTATCTGCTGAAATATGATAGGAATGGGAATGTTAAATGGGAATTGCAGGAAAATGTAGAGGGCGAGATAAAAAGGATTGCCATCGATACTCAGAACAACATAATTGCTGCTGGATATAAAACCGAAGGAGGAGAGGAGAAATTCTGCATAAAGAAGTATTCGCCAAACGGTGATGAAATATGGACTGCAAAAGCAGAAAATCCTCCCCAGCCGACTCATGCCGACTTTATATGGCAGCCACAGCAGCCAACAAGAAATCAGATTGTTCATTTCTATGATAAATCAACGGGAGATATTATTTCATGGCACTGGGACTTTGGAGATGGAACAACAAGCAATGAACAAAATCCACTCCATCAATATACGAACCTTGGAACATATACTGTTACCCTCACAATCCAAACAACGAGTGGAAGCGATAGTATAAGTAAAAACATAACAGTTATAAATGCTGTTCCACAGCCCAAATTTTCATATGATCCAGCTAATCCCATTGAAGGAGAACAGATTCAGTTTGATGCTTCATCATCATTTGATAGTGATGGAAGCATCGTTGCCTGGCAGTGGGATTTCGGCGATGGAAATGTGACAAGCGGGGAAGTTGTTCAGCATGCTTATTCAGTAGCTGGCACATATAAAGTAACGCTCACAGTAACAGATAACGATGGGGCTAGCAGGAGTGTTTATAAGTATATAACTGTAAATTCTCCAGGAACTAACATACCGCCCGTTGCAAAATTTGATGCATCAAAAACGATAGTTGTTGTAAATGAGGAAGTTTCATTTGATGCTTCATCCAGTTATGATAGCGATGGGAGCATTGTATTTTACAGATGGGACTGGGATGGGGACGGAACATATGACAATGAATATACCCAGCCATACGCCACCCATACATTTAATGAGGCAGGTGAATATACCGTGACGCTGCAGGTTGAAGATAATAACGGGAGCACCAATACATATAGCATACCAATAGAAGTTGTGGGAGAAGGAGAGAATCCTCGCCTTCTTATCACGCTTGGAGTTTCAAATATAGCCCCAATTAAAGAAGGAGAGGAGAGGACGATACCCATAGAAGTTTATTGTTATAACTTTACAGCCACCAATGTTAGGATTGTGGTGGTGGAAGATGCGAATCTCACAGTTAATCAGACATCTCCTCCAATTACAATAAAGCATGGAGAGGAAAAGAAGATTCTTATTAAAGTTAAAGTGCCGAAACTTGGAGGAAATATGACGGCGGGAACGAAAACAATAAAAGTAAAGGCTGTGTGCGATGAAGGTATAGAAAGCAATGTGGAGGAAATAGAAATTGTAATTCACAAGGCAGATGGCATGCCTTCATTTACATTTACGCTGTTCGTAATTGCTGGCATTGCAGCAATAATGCTTCTCAGAAAAAGAAGCAGGAAATGATTGATATAATTAGATTCATTGTTGGTATCGCAATACTTGGATACGCAGCATATACAGATATAAAAACAAGGGAAGCAAGCAATAAACTCTGGCTCGTGATGGGGGGCATTGGCATTATTTTGCTATTCATCGAAAAACCCAACGTCACCCTAGTTGTCATCTCAATGGCTGTAATCATACCTTTTTCCTTTCTATTATACCTATTCGGAATGGGAGGTGCAGATGTAAAGGCGATGTGGGCAATTGCGCTACTCGCCCCTCTGCCGCCATCTACCGCCTATTATTCTCCGCCGTTCTTTATTTTTCCTCTCACTGTTCTCATAAACTCCCTCCTGCTCATAGTGTTTCTCCCTCTTTTTTTCCTGTTTTACAACGTTAGAAAAGGGGATCTCGAATTCCCTTACTGTTTTTTTGGCTATAAAATGCGGGCTATGGAGGCGAAAAACAAATTTGTGTGGAGTATGGAAAAAGATGGTAAAAAGAGTATTGTGCCAGTGAAAGATTTTGATTTCGAGGCGGCTGGCAATAAAAAAATATGGGTTACACCAAAATTGCCTTTCCTTGTCTTCATATTTGCTGGCTACATAATTTCCTTTATTTTCGGCGATATTCTATTTTTTCTTCTTTCTCTCTTCCAGTAATTTCTCGAGTTGCTCTGCCCTTTTCTTCATGGTTTCTATGAGCCTTTTCTGACTCAGTATAAGATTTCTGACAGATTGTTTGAATTCTTCGGCGGCAGATTCAATTATCACGCCAATGAGGCGGCGATGCCTGTTAATCGCCTTGACAAGGCGAAGGTATTCCTCCGCTTCTTCTTCCCCAACTTCTTTTTTGAGTTGCTCATAAATTCTTTTTGCCTCCGTTTCTCTTTCAAAAATGTCCTCTATTTTCTTGATAAGTGTTTCCTTCTTAAAAGGCTTTACAATATAATTCTCTATTTTATCTATTGGCTTATCTCTCGTATCATCGGGTGTTAGCGGAAGAGCAGTAAGCATGGAGACGGGAATATCCTTTGTTTCCTCATCTTCCTTTAGTCTTTTCAAGGTCTCCCAGCCGTCGAGCTTGGGCATGAGAATGTCGAGGAGGATCAAATCAGGTTTTTCTTTTTTCGCCTTTTCAATGCATTCTTCGCCATCATAGGCTGTTATAACCTCATATTTTTCCTCGAGCATTCTTTTCACTATATCAACTATTTCAGGCTCATCATCCGCTATAAGTATTTTCTTCTTCATCATAACGCCTCCTGCAGTTTGATAAGCACTTCCCTTATCGTATTAGATGACTCTATAACATCTTTTATGAGCTGTTTGCCAAACGGCTGATAATTCTCACCGCCTCCTGCCTCTATTCTTTTTCTAATCATTTCCATTACAATATCCACAGGGGGCATCTGAAGGAGTATTTTTTCTATATCTCTTCCCCTCAAATATTCCTTAACATATTCTGGCATTTCGACAGATGCAAAAACTACAGAGAGATGGAGAGCCTCTTCATCCAGTTTGCTCACAACAAATTTAAACACCTTCTCTTCTTTAAGAAAATCAACATCATCTATCATTAAAATTACTGGAATCTCAACATATTTTTTTCTGAGGAATACTCTGGAGAAAAAGGAGGGTTTTGTTTCTTTTTCAAATGTTTCTTTAAACTCCTCAAAAGAAAAATCGTCTCCTCCATGAACATATATTGGCTTAACTTTGTAAAGAGGTGCAAATTCCTTTATCCAGAGTAAAAATGTGGTTTTTCCTATGCCTGTTTTACCCAGAAGCCAGAATATGTGGCTTTTGCCAGCAAGAGATTTGAGTATAATTTTTCTTGCTTCCTCCTTATATACCATGAAATTTGGATTGGGTTCATTTGGATTTAAAAATATCTCCTCTGGCATTCACATATAAATGTCTCTTCCTATTTATTTCTTTCACTTTTTTTCAAATTAAAAACAAAATATGGAAGGATAGGCCGGAAAAAAAGCACCTTACTTGGGAGGGGATGGGATGCCTTTCGCTACCAGCCTATCCTTCCGCAAAATATAGTGAGACAAAATATTTATTTATTTCGATTTTGGGAAAATATTGCTACTCAAAAGCATGCTACAAGGCATCCATCCTAAATTCCTGATAATCAAACCATACACCAGATTTTTGCAGATATCCCTTTTCTGCTTCAAGCAACTGTTTATGCATTTCTTCCTCTTTTGCTATTTTTTCAAATAATTCCTTAACCCTATTATCCGTCGCCTTTTTTGCCGCATCTTCAAAAAACTTCTTTGCTCTCTCCTCAAATTTTATCGCATGGTCAAGTGCTGCATATTCTCCTGCCTTCGTCGAAAAATCAATTTCCTCAAAGATGTCGAGATGTCTTCCCTCGCCTTCATCAACTTTTCCAAAAATTTCCTGCGCCAGGCGGCGGAAGGTTTCGAGGTGCTTTATTTCATCTTTGGCAAGTTTTTCAAACATCTTTTTGCCGTATTCATTTGGGCAAAGTTCGGCAGCCTTTTTATAATATGCATAACCATCTTTTTCCAACTGTAAAGCTATTTTAACTTCCTCCATTTTATTCCTCCTTAATTTTCTCGAGCACAATTGCAGGACATATTCTTTTTACCCCTTCTATCTTACCTACTTTATTTGCAAGTATATCCGACAATTCTTTTCCATCCCTTGCCCATATCTCAGCCATTATCATGTGATCGCCTGTAGTAAGATAAACATTTCTCGCCTCTTTTATACTCGCTATTTTATTTGCTATATCAAGCAATTTTGTAGGTTCTGCATCCAAGCCCAGCAATGTTATGCTATTATAACCTATCTTTCTCGGATCTATAATGGCAACATATCTTTTAATTATTCCCTTTTTCTCCAGAGCTTCTATCCTTTTTCTTATTGCTCCCTCGCTCAATCCAACATCTTTTGCAATCTGGGTATAAGGTGTTCTGGCATTTTTTTGCAATATTTCAAGTATTTTTTTATCGATTTCGTCTAACATTTTATCATTTATCGTAATAAAAAGTAATATAATCGTAGTATATATAGTTTTGGAAAGATGCAAATGTTGTGGCTAAATTAATTTAAATTTTTGGTTCTAAAGGTCGAATTTTTCCTATTTTGTTATCTTAATCGTAAAATTTTTTAAAAATTTCGAACAAAAAACTTAAATATTCGAATTATAT